>JAGAEF010000095.1 GCA_017613255.1 Lentisphaeria bacterium | reverse complement strand
CGTGATCTTTTCCACGGCAAGAACGGAAAGAAGCTGCATGATGAAGGAGCCCGCAATGGTGGAAACAGGCGCCATGGGGTACCCCGCCACCTCCACAGAGGCATCCCCCAGAGGCACATGGTTGTCTATCAGGACTGCCCGGTCTTTGAAGCAGACAAGATTGGCGTATTGGGAATGATTGCCCTTTTCGTGAGCGTAGGCGGAGGAGGTGAGGAGAATGAGTTCCGCCCCCCGCTGAAGGGCCGCATCCGCCACGGCAAGGGGGGCGGCGTTTTTCCCGGAGGTGGAGGCAAGGAAAAGCACGTCTCCCTTCTCCATTCGGGAAGAATCGACGATCGCCTTGCCGACCTCCTCGCTGTGCTCCACGGCGCTGGTCAGGACGCCCGGAGTTGTGGCAATGCTCATGCCCGGCCCCCACAGCGGACGCCAGAAAGCGGGCGCCCCCGCCCGGTAGAACACATCCTCGGCAAGAATGGCGGAGTGGGTACAGCCGAAAACGTAGATGGTCTTTCCCGCAAGAAAAGCGTCTGCGATCTTCTGCGCGGCAAGGAGAAGATTTTTCTCCTCCTTTTCCGCGATCTCCCGGAGGAGGTTCGTGGAAATCTCCAGAAATTTTCCGGAAAAAGCGTTCATGATTTTCTCTCCATGGTCTTGGACTTTACTGCAGTTTCTTCGTCAGGACCTCTTTGAGATACCTTTTGTTGCTCCGGTTGGGATAAAGGAGGTAGACGATCCCCTGGGAATCCAGCACGGCAACGGCCCCGGCGTGAGGAATACTGAAGGCGAAAAGCACGGTCCCCTGAGTGCGGGGGCGGATATTGTTTGCGGAAAAGAGATTCAGCTGTTCCAGCGTCTTCTTGTGATAGACGCCGAACTCGCATCCTTTGGAAAATCCCGCAAAGAAACTGTCCTTCATGATCCCCGGCAGAGCCATGCCGGAAGAGGGATTCCCCAGAGGAATGGCCCGATCCCCCTTGAAGTAGAGCGCCCGAAGCCCGGAAGCGTATTCGGGAAGCAGGAGAAAGGCCCCGGTGTTCAGAGGGAGAAGTGCATGGATTTTGAAGACGCCTTCCGGCAGACGGATCTTCTCCGCGATCTTTTCATCCGAACCGCCGTAAACATAACTGAACTTTTCGTCGCAGAAATAGAGGTTCTTCCCGTCATTCGAGGCGGCAAACGCCGTTTCCCCGGAAAAATCTTCCAGAGAATCCGTCTCGCGGAACGTCCCGTCATTCTCCAGCCGGAAACGGTGAATTTTGCCTGCTCCCGGCTCGGTGAGGAAAATCGTGTCTTTTTCATCGGAAAACATGGTTTTCCCGACGGAAAAGCCTATGGGCGTCCGGGAAATGATCCTGCGTTTCAGAGGATCGTAAAGCGCTATGGAGTCCCGCGTCTTCCTGGATTTCTGCCCGGAACAGAACAAAGCCAGCTTTCCGGAATCGAGCCAGACGCACTTTTTCGCATAGACCTCTTCCAGATCCTGCGCCTGAAGGATCTCCCACGCATGGGTGTCATAGAGCACGATCCTCGTACCGTAGGGGCCGGGCGCATTGCCCAGCTTTTCCAGAAAGGCGATGACGCTTCTGTCCGGGGAGAGTTTTCCGTCCTCCACATCCGTGCCGTTGGCATAACTGCTGTCCAGCCGGGGGAACCAGTGGATCTTCACGGCCTTGACGGCTGGAGCGAGTTTTGCGGCAAGGGAGTTTTTGGGACGTTTCGTCCACCGCATCATGCGATGGACCGCCGTCTTGGTCTGTTTCCCCGCCGCCTTGTCGTTCTTGTCCGCCCGCTCCAGAACGGCGATGTTGGAACGGTCGATGACGACCTTTTCCGGAGCCTGCTCCTCCATGGCCTTGCGGGATTTTCCCAGATCGATGTTCAGTACGGGAAGAAGCGGCTTTTTTTTCTCCTCACCCTCCTCCGCCGTCCCGCAGAAACAAAGGGAGAAGAGGAGAGAGGAAAGAAAGACGGCGCCGGGGAGGAATTTGCCTTTCCCCCGGGAAAAAGAAGAAGTTGAAGAAAAAGAGATCATGAACGCCCCCCTTTGCAAAGGTCTGTCCGAAACGAAATGCCGAAAAACAACCTTCCTTGCGGAATTCATGCAGGCGCGCCAAATCTCAGGCAAGATCCTTCATCCACGCCGCCACCACGTCGCAGACCTCCTTGTTGCCGGCGGCAATCTGCTCCTCGTAAAAGCCGTACACCAGATTGTCCAGTTCGCCCGGGGCAAGGGTTTTTCCCATGAATTCGCCCACGATCTTTTCCAGTTCGGCCTTCTTGAAATCATAGCCTTCCTCCTTGAGAACGGCATCGATTTCGGCGGGGGATTTGACTGCCGCAAGCTTGTTGCGGAACTCCTCATCGCTCATCATGACCACGCAGAACGCTCTTGCGCTTTCCAGAGACATATTTCTTCCTTTCCTTGTCCGCCCATGGGGCTTTGTTGACTCCTCGTAAAAACAGGAAAACAGTTCATTTTCCTTCAACGGTTTCCGTAAACGGGAACCGGAAGAAGCTTCCGGACGTATAATCTAACGCGATTCCCCCGTGAGTTCAAGTTTTCGAAAGCAAAATCCGGCGTTTTTTTCGGGAAAAATCCCTGCAGGAGCCGGAAAAGGGGGGAGGGGGACATTTTTTGCCGGTTCAGGCGGACGAGGATGCCGCAGGAAAAATCTTTCGGGAACGATTTGACAAAAAGGGAAAACGGCACTACATTAAAGTGCGGCTTTTTTTGTGACCGCATTTTCCGGAGAGATGGTCGAGCGGTTTAAGGCGGCGGTCTTGAAAACCGTTGAGGCGTAACACCCTCCGGGGGTCCGAATCCCCCTCTCTCCGCCATTTTTTGTGCTCAAAAAATGGCGAACGAAGCCGCAAGGCTTCACTTCCTTGTCACGCCATAACCCGAAGGGCGAAGGCGGAACGCGGCGATAGCCGCTCTTCACTTAAAGCCGCAGGCTTTTCTTCGCATCTTCACCAATGTCCGGAAGCCTTGCTTGTTAAGACGCTCTCTTCGGTCGCTTGCGAAGTCGTTCGCTTCGCTCACTAGTGAAGTTTTCTCCCTGCGGGAGTAAGGAAGGTGTAAATTTATGTTGCACGGCAAAGCCGCTTAAGCGGACAAAATGAAGGGTTGCACATTTTCCAGCCGCACACTCCGTTTCTATCCGTTTCCTCCGTTT
>JAGAEF010000094.1 GCA_017613255.1 Lentisphaeria bacterium | reverse complement strand
GCCCGTCTACGAATGGAGCGGATTCACCTCCTACTCGCTTTCCCTGATCCCCTTCGCCCTGGCGTTCCTCTACTCCGTGACGGCCTTCTTCCATGCCAAGTTCTCGGAAAAGGCGGTGCGGGACGAAGAGGAAAAGCTCCTTCTGCAGAAGCGGAAGAACAAGGGTTCCATTCTGGATGTTTCCGAAGACGTGCGGTTCACCGCCGGGCGGGCGCTTCTGAACTTCGAGCGCTATGTGCCCGCGGTGGTCACGGTCATTGCCTTCCTGTTCATGGTTCTCTCTCTCATCTATTTCTGGCGGGGAGCGCTTTTCAACGCCACGGAAGGGATCAAACTTTCCAGCGGCCTGCCCAAACAGCCCATGACTCTCGCCTTCGTGTGCGCGCTTTCCCTTGCCTTCTGCATGCTGGGCGGGATCTTCCTTTCGGGGCAGTCCCATGTGGTGGAATTTCGCTGGCTGAGACCCGTGGGCGCGTGGCTTATGGCCGGCGGCGCCATCTTCATTCTTTCCCTCATTTCCGCGCTTCTGGTGCAGGCGGGCAAAGCTCATGTGGACGGGATCTTTTCCAAAATCGTCTTTTTCATCCTGCTTCTGCTGGCGGCGGAACTTGTGGTCAACTTCATCAGCGAATTCTACAGGCCCAGAGCGAAAGTGGAAGTGAGACCCGAATATGAGAGTCACCTTCTGGCTTTCTTCACGGAACCCGGAGGGGTCATGCGCAATCTTGCCGACTCCCTGGACTATCAGTTCGGGTTCAAGGTCTCCAAAACGTGGATCTACGGATTCGTGGCCAGGGCGCTTCTGCCCGCCCTTCTGGTGTGGGCGTTCCTGTTCTGGATCTCCACCATCGTCGTGGAAGTGCGCACCGGGGAACTGGCGCTGCGGTCCGTCTTCGGCGCAGTCACCAACAGAAACGCCCCGCTCAAGCCCGGCGTATACTTCAAACTCCCCTACCCTCTGGAAAAGATCGTTACGGTCAACGTGGAAACGGTGAACGAGGTCTTTGTGGGGGCGAAATTCGAGAAGGACGGCAAGGAGATCAAACCCGGACTCCTGCTCTGGACCAGCGAACACGGCAAGAAATCCGACAAGGGATATCTGGTGGCCAACGAATCCGCACCCGCCGCCAAAGGCAAAGCCGATGCGGGAGAAATGGCCAAGGCCGTCTCCATTCTGGAAGTGACGCTTCCGGTGAATTACAAAGTGAAAAAAGGCAAACTCTATGAATTTGTGTACAACTTCGGCGACACCCGCAAGCTCATTGCCGACGTCAGCACGCAGGAGGCCACAAGGTACTTTGCCAGCACGGACTTCATGAAAGATCTTTCCTCCGCCCGCGTCTCCATCATGGGCGAGCTTTCCAAACGCATCCAGAAAGCGCTGGACAAACTGGACGCGGGAGTGGAGATCGTCAACGTGAACATGAACGACGCCCATCCTCCCGTCAAGGACGTAGTCCCCTCCTTCCAGGACGTGCTTGCGGCAAAGGAGGAGGCCAAGAAGACCATTTATGCGGCGGAAGGGGTGGCCGTGAAGACCATTGCGGAAGGGGAGATCGAATCCCTCCGGATCGTGAGCAGCGCCCAGGCGGACAGTTTCGGCGTGCGGACCGAGGCGGAGGCGGATGCCTTCCGGTTCGGGAGACAACTTGCCGCCTACCGGCAGCAGCCTCAGCTCTTCCAGCTGCGCACCTATCTGGACTTTCTGGAAAACGACTGCAGGGAGCTGCGCAAACTCATCATTTCCGCGGGAATCCCCTCCCAGATCTACGAACTCAATCTGGAAGAAACCGCCCGTCTCGACCTCCTGAATTCCGGAGAGGTCTCCAAATTCGGCAAATAACAAAATAATCAAATATGGAGAAAAACAACATGTCAAACGACAACGCAAAAGCCTCTAAAGTACCGGTTTTCTGGTCCACGATCCTTCTGGGTCTCATCGTCGCGGCGGTATTTCTCGCCGCAATCATCTCTTTCCAGGTTCAGGAAAATGAACGGGCGCTGGTCATCACCATGGGGAAGATCACCGCTGAAAAAGGACCCGGACTGCATCTGCGGCTGCCTCCTCCCGTGCAGGAGATCGTCCGTTACGACATCCGGCAGAGATGCTTCAACGGCATCGCCGGCAGTCAGGAAGAGATCATGACCTCCGACGCCAAGAACGTGGTGGTGGGGATCTATACCATCTACAAAATCGAAGATCTGAAGAAATTCAAGAACGCGGCCAAGAACATCAACTCCGCGGAAGAGTATCTGGGAGTCCGCATGCAGTCCGCCAAGGGCGCGGTCATCGGCAAATACCGGTTCGACCAGATGATCAACACCGATCCAAAAAAAATGCGTCTTGCCGAGATCGAAAAGGAGATGTTCGACATGATCGCCCCCGACGTGATGGACCGGTACGGTCTGAAAGTCTATAAGGTGGGGATCCGCACCATCAACGTGCCCGACAAGATCACCAGCGCCATCGTCCAGAGCATGAAGGAGGAGCGCAAGACCGCCGCCGCCAGAGACCGGGAACGGGGCAAGGCCGAAGCGGAAAAGATCAAGACCGACGCCAACACCCGCAAGCGCGCCGCCATCACCAACGCGGAAGCGGAAGCCAAGAGGATCATGGCCGACGGGGATGCGAAAGCCGCCGAATATCTCAAGGTGTTCAGCGAAAATCCGGAACTGGCCGCCTTCATCCGCAAGATGGAATCCCTGAAACGCATTCTGGGGACCAAGACCACGCTTGTGCTGGATACGGACACCACTCCCTTCGATTTCTTCAAGCTCAAACTCGGCTCCCTCAAGGAAAACCGGGCAAACTCCTCCGCCAAGAAAAGCGCCAACTAACTTTCCGGGAGAAGTCTCATGAACGAAGAAAACAAACAAGTCATGACCGACGCCGGAGAAGGCGGTCAGTTCTCCCAGGGGATCGGCGCCCTGTCGAAGATGCTGAAAGTGGCCTTCCGGCTTTTGACGGGCATCATCATTCTGATGCTGATCTATTTCTTCACGCTGGGCGGACTTTTCATCGTGGACTCCACCAAGGAATCCATTCTCCGCCTCCAGTTCGGGAAATATACGGGAAAAGTCTATACGGAAGGCTGGTACTGGGTCTTCCCCTATCCGGTGAACACCATCATCAGCATCCCCAAAACCAATCAGACCGTCCGCTCCTTCACCTACATGCCTGCCGACAGGCTCTCCCTGTTCAAGCGCGCCGGAGAAGGCACGGAAGGGGAAGCCAAGCCCCTTTCCGCAGGCAAGGACGGGTATCTCATCACCGGGGACAACTGCATCCTGCATACGGAATGGGAGCTGGTCTACCGGGTGACCAAGCCGGATCTCTATTACGAAAAATGCCTCACCCCCGCAAAGATCCTCGGCCCGGATGACGTGGTGGAAGGGGAAAAGGGAGAGAAACTGGGGACCAGAGGAGCCACCACGCTCCTGCAGAACACTCTGGACGAGTGCATCCTCAAGGAGACCGCCTCCTGGCAGATCCGGGATATTCTCTATGACCGCACCACCGACTATATCAACGCCGTGCAGGCGCGTCTGGAAAAGATGCTGGCAAAGATGAATATCGGAGTGAGCGTGGAAAGTCTGGCGCTCCCCGTGAAGCGGCCGCCGGTGCAGACCATCGAAGCCTTCGACGAAGCCATGAGCGCGGGCACCCAGGCCGCCACCGAGATCGAAGCGGCAAGAGGATACGCCATCGAAGCGGAAAATCTGGCCAAAAGCCAGTCGGAAAACATCAAGGCGGATGCGGAAGCCTACCGGAAACGCATCGTGGCGGAAGTCATGGCGGACAACAAGTACTTTACCAGCATCCTTAAAGAGTACAAACGCAATCCCGACGCGGTGATGGTTTCTCTCTATTCCACCACCCTGGGCGACGCGCTTTCCAAGGTCAAGGATAAATTCCTTGTGGGACGCAATCCGGGTGCGAAACAGGAAGTGCGTATCCGCCTGAATCCGGAACCCGCGGTCAAAAACAATGCAAAGAAGGACGGTGAGTCGAAATGAGCGAAAAAGAACATACTTGTGCCCATGCTCACGAACATGAACACGCTTCCTGCTGCTGCGGGCACGATCACGATCACAATCACGAGCACGGCGAACATAAGCACGAAGGGGCGGAATACTGCATCTCCTGCGGCGCCCCCATCGGGGAAGGAGTCGGCCACGGCCGTTCCATGGCAAGGATCTCCTGGGCCGTCTTCGGCGGCTTCCTGATCCTGAACTCCTACCTTCTGCCCTGGATCTTCGAAAACACCTACACCTTCTCCGCGGAACTCTGCGCCTTCATCGGCGCGGCGGTTCTGGCTCTGCCCATCATCTGGACGGCCATCAAGGACCTTGCGGAAGGGCGTGTCCACATGAACGAGCTGGTGGCGCTGGCGATCCTTGCGGCCTTCACCTCCGGGGATTTCCGGACGGCGGGGATCATCGCCTTCTTCCTGCTGGTGACCATCATCATCGAAACCCATACGGCAAGCGGAGCCCAGCGCTCCATCGAAGAACTTATCCGCCTCACTCCCCATACGGCCCGGCGGCCCGACGGGACGGAAGTGGATGTTTCGGAACTTTCCCTGGGGGACATCATCAACGTGCGTCCCGGTGAAAACTTCCCCGTGGACGGCGTCGTCGTCAAGGGACAGAGCGCCGTCAATCAGGCCTCCATCACCGGAGAATCCCTGCCTGTGGACAAGAACGTGAACGACGAGATCTATGCCGGAACGCAGAACCTTTCCGGAAGCATGGATATCAAGGTCACCCGTCTGGGCGCCGACACCACGCTGGGCAAGGTGCAGGATATGATCCTTGCCGCGGAAAAGAGCAAGACGCCCATCGTGCGCATCATCGACAAGTACGCGGCATACTATACGCCCCTCATCCTGATGCTGGCCATCATCACCTGGTGGCTTTCCGGCGGACAGATGGACCGGGTCATCACTCTTCTGGTCATCGCCTGCCCCTGCGCGGTGGTGCTTGCCACGCCCACCACGGTGGTGGCGGCTGTGGCGGCGGCGGCACGGCTGGGGATCCTCATCAAGAACATCAGCCATCTGGAACTGGCCTCCCGGATCCGGGTCTTCGTTTTCGACAAGACCGGGACATTGACGGAAGGGGAGCTTTCCGTGGCGAAACTGGCCCCCGCCGACGGCGTGGAGCCTGCGGAACTTCTGCTGGTCGCGGCCACTCTGGAAGCCCACAGCAATCACCCCACGGCCGTGGCCATTCAGAAACTGGCTTCCGAAGTGGGGATCGAAGCGGGAGAAGTCGCCGACTTCAAGGAAACCCCCGGCACAGGCGTGGAAGGCGTTCTGGACGGAAAAATGTGCTATGTGGGACGGGCAGTCTGGCTGGAAAAGCACGGGATCGCCCTCCCCTCCACCAAGGAAGAGGAAAGCAGCGGCATGAGCGTGGTCTTCGTAGCCAGCGAAGGCGTGCTCAAGGGCTGGATCGGGTTCCGGGACAGGATCCGTCAGGAATCCGCCCAGGCGATCAAGGAACTCAAGGAGACCGGAGTCAAGCGCTGCTGCATGGTGACCGGCGACCGGAGCGATGTGGCTGAAGGCGTTGCCGCCAAGCTGGACATCGACGAGTTCAAGGGCGACTGCCTGCCGGAAGGAAAGGTGGCCTTCATCGAAGAGGTGAAAAAGACCAGTCTTGTGGCATTCGTGGGGGACGGAGTCAACGATGCCCCCGCCCTTGCCGCGGGCGATCTGGGGATCGCCATGGGCGCCATCGGAAGCGATATTGCCATCAACAGCGCCTCCATTGCCCTCATGACCAACGATCTGCGCCGCATCCCCATGCTGGTGACCCTTTCCAGAAGGTCCAACATCATCATCAATCAGAACCTTGCCTTCGGGCTTCTCTTCGTGATCTGCGGTATCGTGCTTTCCGTCTTCGGACTTCTGGGGCCCATTGCGGCGGCGGTCCTCCATGCGGCCAGCACGCTCATCATCATCTTCAACAGCGCAAGACTTCTGCGCGCAGGTGAAGACGCCCGTCAGGAGCAGGCCTCCTGGCGCAGGGCGCTTTCCGGCGGAGACGACGGAACGCAGACGCAGAACAACTGAAAAAGGAGTAAAGCATGGCTGAAGCGCTGAAAAACGACCCCGCAACGGAAAATGCTCCCAAAAACGCCGTGGTGGAAGCCATAGGGCTGACCAAGGAGTTCCGGGATTTCTGGAACAGGCCCAAGGCCAAGGCGGTGAACGATATCGACTTTACGGTCCGTGAAGGGGAAATTCTGGGGCTTCTGGGGCCCAACGGATCCGGCAAATCCACCACGGTGAAGATGCTTCTGGGTCTGCTTTATCCCACGGCGGGTCAGCTTGCGGTTTTCGGCAAATCCCCCCGGGACGTGGATACGAAAAAACTCATCGGCTACCTTCCGGAGGAGTCCTACCTTTACAAGTATCTCACCGCCTACGAGACGCTGGATTTCTTCGGCTCCCTCTTCGGCCTTTCCGCTTTGGAACGGGAAAAACGCGCCACCCAGCTTCTGGAAATGGTGGGGCTGGAACACGCCAAGGACCGGCCCATCGGAGAGTTTTCCAAGGGAATGATCCGCCGTATCGGGCTGGCGCAGGCCATGATCAACGATCCCGCCTTCCTCATTCTGGACGAGCCCACTTCCGGACTGGATCCCCTGGGCTGCCGGGAGGTGAAAGACCTGATCCTCATGCTGAAGAAGCGGGGCAAGACCGTGGTGGTGACCAGTCATCTCCTGAGCGATATCGAAGACGTCTGCGACCGGGTCATCATCCTGTACGGCGGGCGGATCCGGGCGCAGGGGACGCTTTCCGAGCTCCTCACCATCCAGTCCACCAATACGATCACCACCCCCAATCTGCCGCCGGCGGCCATGGAAAAACTCCTTGCCGTCCTCCGGAGCAGTCTGCGGGACGAGGAGTTCAAGATCGATCATCCCCGCATGTCTCTGGAAGAGTTCTTCCTGGACGTGGTGAACAAGGCCCAGTCCGAGAGCGTGGAAACCTACGGAGCAAGAGCGGGCGGCCACATCGCCGACTACCTGTCCGCAGGGGAACAAGTTCCTGCCGCTTCCGGAAAGGAACTTCTGGACGCGCTTGCGGGAAAGGAACCCGAAAAGAAGCCCGAGGAAAAAGCTCCCGAGGAGAAACAGGAGATCGATTCCGGACGTCTCCAGGCGCTGGAGGACGACTCCCTCAAGACGAAGGCTCCCGCTCCGGAAAAACCTGCGGACGACACGCCCAAACGGGATTTTTCCGAAGCCAACAAGCGTCTCTCCTCCCTTCTCTCCGGAAAAGCGGACAAGGAAGAAAAAGAGCAGGACGAAGAATAATCATCCAGACGGGACAAAAAGAACATGACTTCCTTTCTTGCCATTGCAAAATTGACCTGCCGTTCGGCGGTGCGGTCCAAGGTGTTCCGTTTTCTCCTCCTTCTCCTGCTTTTCTGCGCTGTCGTGGTGCCGCTGACCATCAAGGGGGACGGGACCATCACGGGGGAAGTGCAGATCCTTCTGGAATACAGCACGGGGATCGTGGGATTCATCCTTTCCACTTCCATCATCTGGATGACCTGTTCGGAGTTCTGCACGGACATCGAAAACGCCCAGATCCATCTCATTTTCGTCAAACCCGTCTCCCGGCTGACGGTCTGGGCGGGAAAGTTTGCGGGGGTGTTTTTCCTCCACGTCGTGCTTCTTCTCATCGCCTCCACGGTGATCTACGGCTTCACCATGTTCAGAAAGCACGAGATCACGGAACGGGAAAAGGCGAAGGCGAGAGTTGCGCTGGAACAGCTGGACAAGCTGAGAAAAGGGCTCATCGCCAAAGCGGACATCAAGGAGACGGAGGAGGCCGTCGCCAAGAACCTGCGGGAGGCGGAGCAGAACCTCATCAAGATCAACAATGAGGTCTTCACGGGCCGGAGGAGTTTCCTGCCTGCCGTGGGAGACATCAACGCCCAGATCCGGGAGGAACTTGCCAAAAGAGTCCGGGAATCCGCCGCGGCGGGGCAGTCTCTGCCGGAACTTACCGGCGGCGACCGGAGGAAATTTCTGGAAACGGTGAAAATGGAACTTCTCGCCCGCAAGGGGGAAGCCAAGCCCGGAGGAGAGTGTTCCTGGCAGTATGAAGGACTTCCGGACGACTTCGAAGGGGTCGCCTTCATCCGGTACAAATTCTATGCGGGAGACCTCTATTCCAAGGATCAGAAACAGTCCTTCGGGGCGTGGAAGATCGACTATACCCAGAAGGTCATGGACGACAACGACAAGACGCGCGTAAAGGAGTTCCGGACCATTCCCATGGTGAAACAGCCCGAACAGCTGCTTTCCGGGATCTATCACGAATTCGCCGTTCCCGGGGTCGCGGAGGGGGGACAGGTGCTCTTCCACAACGGGAAGGCCTCTCTTTCCTTCTACAATCTCACGGAGCCCGGCCAGGGGCAGACGGTCCATTTTCAGGTGAAGGAAAGCCCCCGGATCATGATCAAGGAAGCCTCGTTCACCAACAACTTCTTCCGTATGGTGCTGGTGACCGCGCTGGGGCTTTTCGCCCTCTGCATGGTGGCGGCGTTTGCCTCCTCCTTCCTGACCATGCCCACAGCCATCTTCATTTCCCTTGCCTACATCTTTCTGGGGCTGTTTTCCAAGTACATCATCTCCTCCATCGAGGATACCACCATGGAGGACACCATGACCCTCATGGACCGGATCGGGAATTCCACGGGGAAGGTCCTGGGCTCTCTTCTGATCCCCATACAGGATTTCTTCCTTTCCTCCCTTCTTTCCGGCGGCGAACTCATCGAATTTTCTTATATGGCACAGCTCGTGATCTTCAATGTTCTCCTGAAGGGTCTGCCGCTCTGCATTCTGGGGCTGATCTTCTACCGGAACAGGGAAGCGGCTCTGCTCATGCGCAAATAACGGGGGATAAACTATGGAAAACAGACGACCCATGTTCCTGATCGCTCTGGTGGCAGG
>JAGAEF010000093.1 GCA_017613255.1 Lentisphaeria bacterium | reverse complement strand
GATAAAGCGCATGGGATTTTTGGCCCCCCTGATGTTCCGCAGGAAGGTGGCCGCACCCAGCCCGGTCTTCGTTTCGTACCATGCGGCATACGGCGCAAATTTCCGGTTGGGGAAGGAGTTGTCGGCCTTGAAGGAAATATCCAGTTTTTCTCCATTGGGGAAAACGGCGTGGAATTTGTCGAACCGGGGCGACCAGGGGTGCATGAAGAAGTATAGATGCATCATTTTTACCTCCTTTTCCGCCGTGATTCGCGTCATTTCCCAGAGAAGATCGTTTTCCATGACAAGACTCGTTTTCGAGGAAAGTTCCGCAATTTGCGAGGCCCGTTCGACCCGGATCACCTTTCCTTTGATGACACCTCCTTCGGAAGGCACGACCTCCTTGCCGTCCGCATAGATTTTCAGGGAGAAAAGTTTTTCCCCGATGCCCGATTCCTCATGGCCGGTCCCGATGGGGTGTTTGCCCCCTTTGGGGCGGTAAACTGCACCGTAATGGGCGCCGGCAAGATCCGTCCCCAGCAGATTCCCTTTCCATTCGATCCTGTTCACATTCCACCGTTTTTTCGCATCCAGCCGGATCCGGATCCTGCCGGATTCCAGCGTGATGGATTTGGGAAGCTCCGCAAAAGCGGGGGAAAACATTGCCGCGGCAAGAAGCGGGAGAAGAAACGCTTTTTTCATTTCGGTTTCCTTTTTTCAGGGGATCCGGACTTTTCGATTATTTTCCAAAGTACATTTTGTAGATTTCCGTAAGCTCCGCATCGGAAAGTTTCCGGTTGTAGATGGTGAATTCGTCGATGCAATATTCCCAGTGCAGGTGGCTCCCTATGGAAAACTGCACGGCGGGGAAATCCGATTCCTTCATGTCGAAGGGGATCGCGTAATTCTTTTCCGGGGTGTCGTCGAACTTGACGGCAAGGCGGCCCGGCGCCCAGGAAAAGGCCAGCATGTGCCACTTTTCACACCCTTCCTCCCCGCCGGCAAGCTTGGTGTAAAGGATCCGGTTCCTGATCCTTTTGCCGTAATAGAACATGGTGTGCAGTTCTCTTCTGCAGGGGCAGACCGTCTTGGGGTCGTTGGAAAGGTGCTGGCCGATATATCCCTTGCTGGATTCGATCCCCCAGAAAAATACCCGGGGCCCGGAGGAACGGCTTTTGAACATGCCTTTGTAGAAGAAAACCAGCGTGCCGGGCTTTTCCAGATTGAGGTTCTCCTTGCGCAGGAACCAAAGCTTGGAACCGTTCTCTCCGCAGAGAAGCGCCTTCCCCCGGATCCCGGGAAGGAAAACGCACTCCTTTTTTCCCAGAATGTTTACGGGTTTATCCTCCCCGTCGGTGATGTCCGCATTGGGGGTGCCGTCGTCGAAGGAGATGTAAAAGGAGACGGCCTCCTCGAATTTGGGCATGGGCGGCGCCTTCTGGGCAAAAAGAAAACTTCCCCACAGCAGAAGGATACAGGCGGAAAAAAGTTTTTTCATGGTTTCTCCGTAATTTCAAGCTTGATGAGTTTGAATTCGTTCTTTTTGAGCTGGAACTTGACAGTATGATCCTTGAAGGGCAGGACTTCTCCCGTTTCCGCATCCACGGCCTCTTTCAGGGGGAGGGCGGACCTGGATATGGTCTTTTCCTCCTTCAGAACGGTTTCCCCTCCGTGCCCGAAACTGCAAACGGCAAGAAGAGTCGTCCCGTCCTTTTTCCGGTACTCGGTGAAGCGGACGCCCTTTTCCCCGATGGAAAATCTTCCCGATGGGCTGTAGCAGGGGAAGGTCTGCACCTCCTCCGTGCCGTAGCCGAACTCCCGCAAAAGTCTCCACGTCTTCGTGAAGGTCTGCGTGACTCCTCCGGCGTGGAGGACCGTGGGAATGTCGTAGGAGAGCGTGAGGGCAAGGAAGGTCCTTGTGACGTGTTCCTTTTCGTTCCCCGTGATCTGGACGAGGACTTCCGGAATGGCGCCGGACTGGAGGCCCGCCGTGCACACTTTTGTATAGTCCTCGCTGAAACGGTCCTGAAAATCCATGGCGCCGTACTTGTCCTCCCAGTCCAGGGTGATGCTGCCCAGACTGGTGAAGGGCACGATGTTGGTATTGGTCATGTGCAAGACGAAGAGGGGACGACCGTCGAAGATCGCTTTGCCCTCCTTATGGATCATGATGGCGGTGCGCTTGATGAGCGTGCGCAGGTCGAAGAGATCGAAGTAGGGCTGCACTCTGCCGTTTTCCATGACGTAGGCGGGCCCTGTAACGGGATTGGGGTTCTGCCAGTCCCGGATGTTGTCATAATAGATCCCGTCCAGCCCCTCCCGGAGGAGCCTCCTGTTCCAGAAGAGCAGGAAATCCTGATAGCTTGCCGTGGGCGTATTGTTGTAATCGTCCTCGTTGTTGGCCCGGAAGTCGGAACAGAACCACTCGTCCATGAAAACGCGGTGCTCTTCCCAGCGCAGATGGGTGGCCCGGGGATTCATGTAGGGGAAGAGCATCCCCCCCATTCCCGCATAGGCAAGTCCCCGCTCCAGGTGGCGGCGGAAAAATCCCTGCCGGTCCTTGGGCAGATAGGAGAAGTGCTTCATGAACTTGTCCATGACCTCCTTTTTCTGTTCTTTACTGAGTTTTCCTTCCTTCGCATCTTTAAGCGCGTGAATGAAGGAATAATCTTTGTCCTTGGGGAAGAAATCGTAATCCTGACAGCTCCAGCAGCCGCCTCCGGCAAGAAGCGACATGGTGACGGAGTTGGGCATCCTCTGCCGTTCCAGCAGTTTGCGGGCGCTGTTGGGGCGGGTCCTTGTGGGCGTGGCCTGAAAACCGAAGGTGAGAACGAAGGGAGCCTTCCGCACCACGGGCTTGTCGATGAAATGGATCCGGAGTGCGACTCTTTTCCCTTTGCGGACGACCTGCGCCATGACTTTTTCGGGGTCGCGGCTCCAGTTTCTGTCATTTTCCGCAAAGAACGCCAGACCTTCCGCCAGATCTCCCAGCCAGATATAGGGCCGGAAATTGTTGGAGACGGCGCCGTGCAGCTTCCCCTGCGCCGAATTCCAGAGTTCCCCCTGCTTTTCCGGGAGAAGAGCGGCAATGTTGTGCCGCATGGTGTTGCAGGTGGCGTGGATCCTTTTGGCGAATTCGGCCTTCAGCGGGATCTCCAGAGTCATGGAATCGAAGGAAAACTCCCTTTCCGGCGTAACGGTCATGGTGTTTTTGACGAAGTTGTCGAATTCGATGGTGCTTTCCACCTTGACGCCCAGACCGGGGGCACGCAGTTCCTGTACGCTTTTCCCCTGATCTTCCGCCTGTTCCGTCCAGCGGAGCGTTCCGCCTTTCAGCACTTTCCCGTTGACGGAAAGAAGGATGGGCGCGGCAAGAAGATCTTCCGCCTTGCCCGCTCGGATATGGGAGAAGAATCCGTTATCCAGCGTGTAGCGGGCAAGAAGCGTCTGCACGGTATTTTTGCCATAGGAAAGCGCCTTGTAGGGCGGGAGAACGATCCGGTCCTTGCCGATGGAGTTGTGCTCCCATTCGTAGGTGTTGAAGAAGAATTTCGTCTTGTAGACCGTTTCTTTCCCGTCCCGTTTTTTCACGCGCGCCTCCACGAAATAGTCCCCCTTTTTCAGTTCAGGGAGCTTCATTTCGCCGTAAAAACCGTCGCTGTTCCTGGCGGGAGTGCACTCTTTCCCGAAAAGGCTGCCCTTTGCGTCCGTGATCCGCAGAACCGCGGATTCCACGTTCCTCATATCCAGCGGGATCCCCTGATTGCCCAGCCGGGCGCGGATGAGTTTATAGTAGGGGTACACCCCGATCTCCAGCTGGACGCCGCTTTTCCGTTCCGGCGCGACCCAGCGGGTCCCCGCGGGATACTGCCAGGCAAAGGCCCGCTGAAGAAGCACCTTTCCGCTGTCCGCATCCGTGAAAAGGATGGTCATTTCGCTGTTCACGTTGGCTTTTTCCGTATAGTTCAGAAAAACTTTATGGGAGGCCCCCGCAGGAAGGACCGCCGTATCTCCCGTGCTTCTGGGCGCCGCTTCGGAAAGGACGGAGACGAGGTATTTCACCTTTGCTCTTTTCGGCCCGGGATTGTCGATGGCAAACGAGATTTTGTTCTCCCCCTTGGCATAATCGCCCATTCCCGTGAAGCGCACCGAAGGAGAATTTTCCGAAAAGAGCACTTGATTCATGTGCCCCGGATCGGCGAAGACGGACGCCTTGTTCAGCGAGCTCTGTTCGTTGGGGTACTTCCAGCTCCGGGCGAACTGGAAGAGCCATTTCGCTTCTTTGCGTGTGGGCGTTATCCCCATCTCCTTCAGCGGGATCTTGAGTTCCAGCGTCCAGAGTTTCCCCTCCATACCCGACTTTGCCGTATAGATCGGGTCCCAGTTCTCCCGGACGGTGGGACTCACTCCCCCGTTGCGTATGGGGTAGCGGACATCCCAGGAGACGTTGGCGGGATTGAGGATGATGTGATAGACGGACGCGGCGCCGGGGGGCAGGAAAAGAAACTCCACGCAGTCGTCTTTGGGGATCGCACTGTCCCGTTTCTTGTGCCGTTTCCGGAGTTTTACGCCCGAATCGGGATCGGGGAGTTCGCTTTGGCAGGCTAGATAAAGGTTTTGGTCATCCAAGGCCGCAAAGAACTTTGCCTGACGGGTGGACAAAAACGCCGAATTGTGGCGCAGAACGCCGAACTGTTCCAGTCCGCCCGCATATTCGTCGGGAGAGATCTTGCCGTCGACGACGGGAGCTTTCTTTGCGTAAGAGGCCGCCGTGAAGGATTTTTCCGGAGCGAATTCCGCGCCGAACAGAACGGAGAAAAAGCCAGCGGCCAGCAGCATGGAGAAAAAAAGGTTTCTTTTCATGGCAAATATCCTGTTTTGTCCCGATGGGAACGGTTCCCGCCGGGTGTCCCTTGTTGCGAAATTTCGTGCGCGGTTTCCCGCGTATATTCAGAGTTCGCCCAGCTCCCTGAATTTGGCACAGATATCCCGGACCGAATCGTGGACGCGAACGGGGATCACTTCGCTCTGGATCACCTGAAGGCGGGGCGCCTGTTTCAGCAGGGGAACGATGTGTTTCCAGTCGACGGTCCCCCTTCCGGGATTGAAATGCTGATCCGTTATGCCGTTGTTGTCATGCAGATGGCAGTTCACCACATGGGGGAGCATTTTTTCCAGGATTCTGTCGTCGAATTTGGGCGGAACATCCTTCCAGATTTTGTACGGGTTGGAATCCGGGAAATTCCTGCCTTTGTCCATGAGGTTGGCGTGCCCGGCATCGTAACAGAACCCCAGCGCATCCGTGGGAAACGCTTCCTTGACCTCCAGCAGACGTTCCGGGGTATCGACCTGATGCCAGATATTTTCGATGCAAATGGTGATCCCCAGCTTTTCCGCGTCCGGCAGGAGCTCTTCCAGAGAGCGTTTCATGCAGTCCATAAGCTGTTCCACCGTACAGCCCGGATAGTGGGTTTCGTTCCCTATGTGGATCGTAATGGTCTTCACCCCCATGTCCGCAGCGATCCGAAGGGAAAGTTTCTGGAGCAGGATCATCTGGGGCCGTACCTCCTCCAGCGGGCAGACAAGATCCCGCAGCGGGCCGAAGGGTGCGTGGGCGTCGGCAAAGGAGAGTCCTTCCGCCTCCATTTCCTTGAGCAAAGTCTTCTGCAGGGGCAATTCTTTCATCACTTCGCTGATGAGCGTATTGCTCAAAACCAGATGTTTTGCTCCGTTGGCGGCGAATTCGTGCATGATGAAGGACCGAAACTCTTTGTCGGTCACTCCGTAGTCGAAAAGAAAGGAAACGGGAACGGGAAACATGTTTTTTTTCTCCTTCTGGTGTTACAATTTTCCTGCCGCATTTTTTGCGGAACGGGTTCCGGCGCGGACCCCCTTTACGGCAATTTATGCCAGCGCTTGTAGGCGGGGCAGGCCCGGTTGGTGGGGAACTGCGCCGTATTCATGCGGGCGCCTGCGCACTTCGGCTGGGGGCAGTATTGGGCGCGTACATACATGAGCTTGGCGTTCTGGAAATCCAGATCCCGTTCACCGCCCCAATACTCGCAAGTACAGCAGATTGCCTGCTTCCACTGAAATTCCGGAACGGGTGTTTTCTGTACCATGATCTCTCCGTTGTTTTCGCGTTATTCCAAGTTGTCCTCCGGGATCCCCGGAAAACTTTTCCTCAATGCCCTCCCGGAACCTTTTCCTGCCGTTTCTCTCCGGCGGGGGAGGGGATGGACTTTCCCTTTTTGTCCGCCTGCGGCGCGGAAACCGGGGCGGGCCGGGGGAAAAGAAGAAAAGAAAGCGCCTTGAGAAACTCTTCCGCATCGGCGGTGGAGGAGGCGATTTCGGAGGACCAGCTTATCCGGATCTTGACGAATTTCCCGTAAAGAACTTTCTTTTTCTTTGCCTCCTGTTCCCGCACGTAGGCGCTTTTGGGGCCTTCGAGGAGAGAGAGGATCAATGTGGAGTTATAGCGCTCGTCCCCCAGAGAACACTGAAAATCGCACCGGTACGCGGGGAGACTTTTTCCCCAATCCCGGAGGACCTTTTCCCCTGCAAGACGGATCTCTTCCTTCACCGGAACGAGAGAAGAACTTTTCTCCTTGCCCTTGAGAAGCATGTTTTTGGTCTTTTCGTATTCGGGCAGAAGCTCCTTTTCCTCCAGAAGAGCGCCTCCCGTATCGTTGGAATAAAGATAAATATCCGCGGATTCCCCCCTGCTTCCCGTGTAGCGGACAATCGTTCCGTAAACCGGATTGGCGTTTTCCACCACCGCCGTTTTCCTGTAGGAGCCTATCTCCGGAGGAAAGGAGATTTCCAGAGAAGGATGGACATAGGGCGTATTCCCGGGAAGTTCCCGCATGACGCTGTGTGCGGGCTCTTTTTTTTCTTCCGCTCCGAAAAGAAGCGCCGGAACGGCGGAGAGAGCAAGAAGGAGCACGGCTGCCCCGGTCCGGGGCGAAAAACGGGGGGAATTCTTTCTCATCAGGCAGGATCCTTTTCCAGATTTTTCTTCCAGAATTCCAGCTGGGAAGCCACCTGTCTGTAGCCGGTAGCCCCGAAAATATCTCTTCCTTCCACGGCGCCGACGGGGGACTGGAAGACATCCTTCATGCTTTCGTCGAATTCCGGAATGACGCTTTTCATCTCTTCCATGGTAAGTTCGTTTAATTTCCTGTTCCGCTCTCCGGCGAACCGCACGAGGGCCCCCACCCGGTGATGGGCGGTGCGGAAGGGGACTCCCTTGCGGACAAGCCTTTCCGCAAGATCGGTAGCCAGAAGTCCCGGATCGGAGGCCGCCTCCAGCATCTTCTCCTTGTTTGCGGCAAGTCCCGCAATCATGGGCGGGAACACGGAAAGGATGCCGTTGACCGTGTCGATGGCGTCGAAAAGTCCTTCCTTGTCCTCCTGCAGGTCCCGGTTGTAGGTGAGGGGGAGCCCCTTGCAGATGGTGAGAATGGACATGAGGGAGCCGTAGATCCTTCCGGTCTTGCCCCGGGAGATTTCGGCGATATCCGGATTCTTCTTCTGGGGCATGAGGCTGGAACCCGTGCAGAAGGCGTCCGGAAGCATCACGAAGGAGAACTCCTGGGACATCCACAGGATCATATCTTCGGAGAGCCGGGAAACGTTCATGGCGAATATGGCCAGCGCGGCAAGCACTTCGCAGGTGAAATCCCGGGAGGCGACCGCATCCATGCTGTTCCGGGAAATTTCCGGAAAGCCGAGTCTCTTCTGCACGCTTTCCCTGCGGATGGGCAGCGTGGTCCCGGCAATGGCGCCGGAGCCCAGAGTGAGCACGTTGAGGCGTTTCCGGGCATCCAGAAGGCGTCCGATGTCTCTTTCGAACATTTCCGCATAGGCAAGCAGGTGGTGGGCGAAAAGCACCGGCTGGGCGTGCTGGAGATGGGTGAAGCCCGGCATGATGGTCGTCTTGTGTTCTTCCGCCTTTTCCACAAGGGCCTTCTGCAGAAGCCGGATCTTCCTTGCGATGTTCATGGTTTCGTCCCGCAGATAGAGCCGGATATCCAGATTGACCTGATCGTTCCTGCTGCGGGCGGTATGGACTCTTGCGCCGTCGTCCCCCAGCTTGGAAATAAGTTCGGACTCGATGTGCATGTGGATGTCTTCCAGTTCGGCGCTGAAGGTGAAATCCCCTTTTTCGATGCGTTTTTCGATCCGGTCCAGCTCTTCGGCAATGGCCTTTGCGGAGGATTCGGGAATGATTCCCGCTTCCGCCAGCATGGCGGCATGGGCTTTGCTGCCCATGATGTCGTATTTGTAAAGCCGTTTGTCGTAGGAGATGGATTGTGTGAATTCCCGTACGGAATCCTGAGCAGCTTCCTTGAAACGTCCGCCCCAGAGTGCCATAGCGTACCTCTTTCTGTTGATGATCCGTTCCGCCGGGAGCTTTTCCCGCGCGGCGCGGACCGATGATCCTCTTGCGCAAGACAATATAGCACCATTTTCCGAAAACGGAAAGAAGAGAACCTTGCCGGAGAGTTTTTTTTTCGCTTTTTTTCGAAAAAACGCCTGAAAAAGGGAAAAAAAGAAAAAAAAAGCTCTTTTTTGGCCCTTTGCGTTTGCAATCGGGGAAGAGACTGCTATATTTACACAAAAGAATTTCAAACTCAGGGAGGAAAAATATGTCCATTACCAAAAAGATCGCTGTTTTCGCGGCAGGCATCCTTGCCATGACCGTCATCACCGGCTGCGCCACGGCCATTCCCCTTGGAGTCCTTTACACCGACGTGACTTTCCCTGCCGCGCTGGGCAACGGGGAACTCACCTACCGCAAGGAAGCCTCGGCAAAATGCACTTCGCTTCTGGGGCTGATCGCCGTCGGAAACGCGTCGCTGAACGCCGCCGCCAACGAAGGCGCCATCACCAAGATCTCCTGGGCCAGCTACCGCGTGGTGAACGTGCTGGGAACCTACGGGACCTACAAGGTGACCGTGTACGGCGAATAAAACCGTATCTCTTTCGGGACGGACCTCCCTTCCGGGGAAGTCCGTCTTTTTTTTATCCCCGCATCAGGAGTGAAAAAGTTATGAACGTGGGAGAGTGCAGAAGAGCTCTTGCCGAACGGTTCCGGAAGGCGGGGTTCGAGTGCGCCGGAACGGAAGCGGATTATATCGTGGAGGAGGTGCTTTCCCTTCCCCATGCGGAGCTTTTTCTCCACTCCCGCCGCCCTGTCAGCGCCGGGGAACTTTCCCGGATGGAGTCCTTTCTTGAGCGGCGCCTCAAAAACGAGCCTTTCCAGTACATTTTCGGCTGGACTGCCTTCCGGGAGATCCGTCTTCACGTTGCCCCCGGGGTACTGATCCCCCGGCCGGAGACCGAGGAGCTGGTGGATCTTGTGCTGAAAAACCTGCCCCGGGGGGCAATGCTGTGCGAACTGGGCGCGGGCTCCGGAGCCATCAGTCTTTCCGTTGCCTTCGAACGGCCCGACGTCACCGTTCTGGGCAGCGAACTTTCCCCGAAAGCGCTTGCCGTAGCCGAGGAGAACCGTAAGAATCTCCATCTGGAAAACGTCTCCTTCTTTCAGGGTGACCTTTTTGCCCCCTTTGCGGGAAAACGTTTCCACGCCATCGCGGCCAATCTGCCTTACATCCCGTGGCGGGAAAAGGAGTCTCTTCCCCCAAACGTGCGGGATTACGAGCCGGAAGAGGCGCTCTTTGCCGATGACGACGGGTTTGCCCTCATCCGCCGTGCCGTTCTGGAATCTCCCTTCTTCCTGGTGAAGGACTCCCCCTGCGCTCTGGTGTTCGAGCTGGGGGAGGATCACGCCGCCCGGGCGCTGGAAGCGGCGGAGGAAACGGGCTTTTTCACATCGTACAGGGTCGAAAAGGATCTTTTCGGCGTGCCCCGTTTCCTCTGCGCCTGCCGGAACTGAACTCTTGTCCGCGAGGGGAGGGGGGCTCCCCTTTGCGTTTTTTTCCCTATTTCATCAGCGCGGCGGGATCCGCGGACGCCATATTGCAGGGGAAACAGGCGGAACACCTGCCCACGACCACAAGCTCCGCAGTTTTCACGGACTTGGATTTCGTGGAAAAAAGATATCCCAGAACGGGAATGTCGCTCAAATAGGGGATCCCGTTGGAAGATTCCACGATGTTGTGCTTCTTCAGCCCTCCGATGACGAAGGAGTCCTTCGTATGGGGGAGACTGATCGTGAGCTGGATGCTGTTGCCCTGTGAGATCCGGGGAACGCCGTTGGAGGTGAACCCGATAAGGCTTGTATTGCTGAGAAGAAGATCGAAATGGGTCTCCAGGAGGTTGACGGAGGCGTTGCCGATCTTCATGCTGAAGCCGAAGGAGTCGGATTTTTGGGCAACGGTCTGTTTGCCTTTCGCAACGGGAATATCGTCCTTGAGAAGTTTGTTGACGATCTTGGAGAAAAGTTTGTAGGCGTTCACCCCCAGATCCGGAGAGATCTGGGAGCCTGCGGCATCCTGACTGGAATCCGAATAGAAGATGGAGGTGGTGCGGTCCAGCACGGCGGAGGTATTGTTCCTGATGCAGAGTTCTCCCCTGTGCACGACTTTCGCCTTGCCGATACTGGTGAGAAAATCGATGTACCGGGAGTTCCATTTGGGGTTGAAATTGAAGAAACTGGTCCTTTCCGAGCCCGTATTGCCCATGCTTCCGCCGTAGGCGGCGCTCCAGTTGTCCCGGAAACGTCCGCCTCCGGAAAAGAGGTCCACGCCCGCATTGTTCTTCCACGCCTGAAAGTCCAGCCCCATCTTCTCGTCGTTTTCGTCGTAGATCTCGTACACCGTGACGGCAAGACGCACCTGCGGGATGGGCACATCATACTCCTTGAGCATCTTTTCGATATTGTACATGGAGTAGTTGGTCACGTCGAAAAGGAGCCAGTTGAGGTCCGGGTCGTTGGTGACGGCGTCCGCCCCCTGCCAGATCTCCGTAACGTCGGTCACGTTCATCCCCACGTTCTGGATCAGCGGCAAAAGATTCCTTGCCGGAACGTATTTGGGAATGTAGAAGAAGGTCTGCGTGCCCAGAAACGCCCCCATCTGGGGCTTATCCAGAAACTTCACCAGAGAATCGATCCCCATGCCGTTCTTCTGGTCCTTGAAACGGTACTCTTCCGCGCTGACGATGAGCAGTCCCGTGCCGTCCGCATATTTCAGACACTCCACGGCGGTATTGCTGCCCAGCTGAAGGGGCGGATTGAACGTGGGCTGGGCGCTGACGGGCGTGGCGGGGACCGCTGCGCTGAGCGTGGCGGCAGCGGGGGGCTGCCCGGAAGAGGAAACCGTATTGGAAGGATACTGCTGGAGAAGGGCGGTATTTCCCACCCTTTTGGCCTGCACCATCTGCCGCAGATAATCCCGGAATTCGTAGGCGTCCACGTTTTTGATATGATAGGTTTTCGTCACCACTCTGGGGTCGTTGTTGTCCCGGATGAAGTGGACCTCCTGGGTGTTCTCCTTGACCCCCACCACCAGCTGGGCCTCTATGCGGGTGTTCCCGTAGCCGGAGGTGTTGCCGAAATTGGAGTCCCTTGGCGTCCCCGCCACGGGGGCCGCCTGCAGAAGCGGAGAAAGAGAAAACAGGAAAAAGAGGAGGAAGGAAGCGGGGAAAAAGGAGGAAAGAGGATTGGGGAAGGGGGGAGTCTTTCTCCTGTAGGAAGAGCTCTTTTCTTTGGGTTCCTCCGGGCTCTTTGCGGAAGAGACGGGAAACGAAAGCTCTTCGGGAAGATCGTGTTTGGAAAGATGTTTTTTCTTCCTCTTTTCCTCCTGCTCCCATGCCAGAACCCGTTTTTTCTTTTTCGGACGTTCTTCGCTTTCTCCGGAAAGTTCCCTGCGGGAGTGTTTCGTCTCCCGGAAGGAGGTGTACTCATCGTATTTTTCGGCAGAAGGAAAGAATACGGACTCTTCGTTCTTGGAAAGGTGTTTCATTTTCAGCTCCTTTCGAATCATGGCAATTTTTCGGCGTCACTTGAGTCTGGCTAGTTTCCCCGCCAGAAAAGAAGAGGTTCCCGTATCCAGAAGTTCCGCATGTACGGTAATGCAGACGAAACTTTTTTCCGTGGAAACCGTATCGGTCCCGAAAAGGTACTTGAGAATGGGGATGCGGCACAGGAAGGGGATCCCGATGGTCTGTTCCACCTTCTGTTCCCTGCTCCAGGAGCCCAGAAGGATCTCCTTGTTGAGTTCGATTTCCGCATTGCCGGAAAAGGAGCTTGTTTCCACAAGTTCCGTCCCGTAGGTATTGCGTTCCACCGCGTCCGCTGCGGAGAGGGCGTAGGCGAAAAAGAGAGTTCCTTTGCTTTTCGCATACTTGCCGGGAGCGTAATCCGGCACGGTGAAGAGGATTTCCTGATCCCCGTGGATGCACGCAACAGGCCCCGTCACGGTAAGAAGGGTCTGGGTCTTTTCCCCGCCTGCGGCGCTGAGCTCCACATGGGTCTGATCGTTGGAGCGTTTCACGATGTTCTGCAGCTGGGGATTGAAGGAGACCGTATAGCTTGCCGTATCGGAATTGGAGACGGTAAGCGCTCCTTCCCCCGTGATCTTTGCCGTGCCGTTCTGCTGCAGGAGCCGGATGAAGGAGGCGTCGAACTGGGGCGCAAAGAAGAATCCCCCCATGGGCCCGGAAAAACTCTGGATGGCGGCGCTCCCCGCGGAGGAAAGATCCATGACGCGCCAGCCCACCTGAAAGAGATCCAGCCCGGGGCCGTTTTTCCACGCCAGATACTCTATCCCGATATCCTTTAAATCGCTTTCCCTCACCTCATACAGCTTGAAACGCAGCGCGATCTGGGGCGCGGGCCGGTCCAGAAACCCCAGAAACTGGAAGACGAACTGGCTGTTTGTGGTGTTGTCCTTCCAGTAGATCTGATTGGAATTGGCGTCCCAGCCGTAAACCGAGCCGTAGGGACCTGCGTTGATGAGTCCGTTGACGATCATGTTGACCAGCACCTGTCCGGAACGGTATTTGGGGCGGTAGACCGCCCGGGTGATCCCCGTCCCCTTGATGATGTCGCCGGGAACTTTTCCGTCGATGGTGATGTTCCGGTCCGCCATTCTGATGAATTCATCCACATAGGGCATCATGCCCACGGGACAGGTGACGGTCAAAATCTGCTGGTTCTGCGAGCCGTATTCGATGCAGTTGACCACCGAATTCATGTTGTACCGTTTCACCATGGACTGGACAAACGGCATGAGATCGTTGCTCTGGGCGTACTTGAGAACATAGATCTTGGAGACCATGTAATCCTGCGCATCGTCCTGAACGAAGCGCAGGGTCTGCCGGACAGGTTCTTTCCCCTGAAGCGGAGCGGAAAAAAGAGCCGCCGCAAAGAGAAGGATATTCCCCGTATGGAAAACGATGTTTGCTTTTGATGTGATCTTCACGATTTCCCCCTTGTATCGTTGTTTGATCGTTGGCATTCTGTGCGTGACGGATTTCTTGACCTTTTTCCCTCCTTTCCGTATTTTCGGTCTTTGCTCGTAAAATAGCATTTTGAAAGGATTTTTCAAGAGGGGAAGCGGGGAATAAAACAGGAAAATTATGGAATCTTGCCTTGAAAATAATGAAAAGCGTATTATATTATGAAATAACAAGTTATATTTTATTTAGTATAATATTCTTTTTCGGATTTTCTGCTGTTGTTCCATTTTTTTTGGGGGGAAAGAGACAATGGCGGAATACCTCCGTGCAGGAGGTATATCTCCCGGAAGGGAAAAACGTACGGGGGAGGGGAGAAAAACGCTCTTGACGCCTATTTGGAAAACCGTTTCTTCCAGTTTTCGTAAATGCTCCCGCTTGTGCAATGCCACGGGGTGAGCTCTTTTCGCGGATCCCGGAGGATGACGGCGAACTCCTCCGGCGTGAGCTTGAGGCGGGTTTTTCTTCTTTCCAGCTCCTCCTTGAGAAGGGGAAGAAGAGGCGCTCTCCCGTTTCTTTCCGCGATTTGGATCATATTGTAGACCGGCAGGACGGCAAGGGGATAGCGTTCCGCGTCCAGGCGGTATTCTTCCAGAGAGCGGTCGATCTCCCCCAGCATGAGGTAGATCTGTCCCCGGGCCATGTGGATCCTTGCGTAATCCGGCACCGGACCTTCCCGGATGAGAGAAGAAAAGGCAAGCGCGCCCCGGGCATTCCCGTTCCAGAGGCAGACCCGCATGAGATCATAGAGAAGCACCGGGTCCTTCGGCGCAAGAAGAGAAATCTTTTCCGCAAGAAAAAGCTGTTCCTTTGCCGTGAGACCCTCTCCGAAGAAGAGTTTTTCCTTCAGGAACATGACCTCGGCCTTTTTCCACGGAAGGATCAGCGTGAAAAGAAGAACGAGAACACCCGCGCACCGGAAGAACACCTTTCCCCCCGCAGGCAAAGTTTTCTCTTCGGTTGTCTCTTTCTTTGCCGAAGCGGAAAAACTTTTTTCCCAGCACAGCCCCAGAAGAAGGAGAGCAAGCGTTCCGTCGGGCCAGGATTCCAGAATGAGATCCAGCTGGGCGTGAGCAAGAAAAACGATGAGGGCGAAAAGGAGAAGTTTTTCCTCGTACTTTTCCTTTTCCTCCGCCAGAAGGAAGAAGCTTTTCAGCATCGGAAGGAGAAGAAGAACTCCTCCCCAGAGGAAAAGTCCGCCGGGGATCCCCCAGCCCATCATGACATAAAGGAGGTGATTATGCGGATGGGGGCTGCGGACGGCGGGATTGAGCACCTTGAAATATTCTTCGCTCCGGCAGGAGGTAAGAAGCTGTTCGATGGAGGAGAAGGGATTCCCCGTGAAGGGGGACTCCCACAGGGCGGCAAAGGCGCTTTTCAGAAGTTCGACTCTCTCCCCCGCCGAACCGGAAAGGTAAAGGAAAGGCAAGATCTTTTCCCGATGGAGGAAGAGCAGGGCTCCTGCCAGAAGTCCCGCAAGGCACAGCCCGGCGAAAAGACGCTTTCTTGCCCGGTCTCCCGGCAGGAAATACAGCAGAACGAAGAGCCCCGCCGCCGCAAGGCTTGCCAGAGTCCCCAGAGAGGCGGTGAGCCGCAGCGCGTGCATGGTTACGAAAAAGGGAACGGGGTGGGAAAGAAGCGCCGCTTTTTTCGAAAAATGCCATTTCTCATGGAAAAGACGGTAGAGAAAGAAGAGGAGAAGGGGAAGGAAAGCAAGCAGAAGGGAACCGTTCCAGTTGCGGTTTCCGGGGAGCCCGTGGATGAAATGATAGCGGTACCGGGGAATGAAGCTGCCTGCAACGGTGAGCAGGGCAAGAATCCCTCCCGCCCACGCCAGAACCCGGGGCAAAATTTTCCGGAATTCTTCCGCAAAAAGACAGGAAAAAAGCGGAATGACGAGATAAACATACGGGAGAAGGAACCCTTCCGGCCCCACGCGGGAAAGCCGGGAAAGATGGGCAAGGGGCAGGAGAAAAAGGAGGAGAAAAGCCGCCGCAAACAGTTTTCCGGAGAATAGTTTCCGGATCTTTGCAGCGTTTTCCGGAAGGGAAAAGAGAAGAAAGGCGAAGGCGAATCCTGCCAGAGCCGTCCGGGAAAAGAGCTCCTCCTGCCGGAACTGGTCTATGCAGAAAAAGAGCTTGTACGGCATGGCGAAAAGAAGAAGCGCCAGGAAGCACACGGGAAAGGAAAAAGGTCTTTTCCCTTCCTCGGGTCCGGAGAGAAGCTTTTCTCCCAGTTCGTCGGTCATGACCTGCCCCGCCATTTCCCCGGAAAGCGTTCTTACCGGGCGCTCTTCTTCTTTCCCGGAAGCGGCAGAAGCTGTTCTTCGGGGATGACCTGGGGGATCAGGGAGTCGATGCCGGAAGGATCGAATTTCTTTGCGGGAACGGCGCTTTTCTGCGCGGCAGCGGAACTCGTTTCGGCAGCGGGATCTTTCTTTTCCCGGACTACTGTAAAGTAGACCGTAAGGGAAATGATGAGGAGAAGAAGCGCGGCAAGGCCGCCAAGCAGGTAATAGCAGGTGAGACGCACCTTGCGCGCCTCCTCCTCATTGACCTGCATATTCCTCTGCAGTTCGTCCACCACTTTTTCCGGCACGTTTGCGGCGGGCTCCAGAGAGGAGAGGTGCTCCTGAAGCATCTGCATGGAGGCTTCGTCCAGAGCGTAAAGGCTTCCCAGAGAACGCACATAGGCTCTCACGAAAATGGCGGGGGGCAGTTTCTTGAGATCGTCCTGCTCCAGCGCCCGGATGTAGTCTTCCCGGATGAGGGTGCTTTTGGCCACATCCTCCGTGGTCATGCCCTGTTCTTTTCTGGCGGCGGCAAGAAGTTCTCCCAGCGTGCCTCCGGAAAGCCGGGCAAGGTTCACGGTTCTTTTTTCCGCCTTTTTGCGGACGGGCCGGATCTCTTCCGCAGGTTTTTCCTTTGCGGGAAGCTCCTTTTCCTCTTTCTGAGGCAGTTCCTTTGCCGCGAAATCGTTCTGGGAAACCTCCGTATATTCCTCCTCCATCACCTTGACGGGGGCGGGGGGCTCTTCCTTTTTCTCTTCTTCGGGGAGTTCCCGGAGGATTTCGGCTTCCCCGTTTCCGCCCTCTTCCTCCGGGAGAGTTTCCTCTTCCCGCGGCAGGACGGAAAAGAGATCGGTCTCTTCCCGGGACCGGGGCGCCTCGGGGGAATTTTCGACGTGCAGCTCTTTATATTGTTCCTCAGAAGTGTCTGTCATGATTTTCCTCCATTTTTCGCAGGATTTCCCGTTTATTTTTCGGCGGAGACCGCAGGCTGATCCGGCCTGCCCAGTTCATCGAAGACCAGGATCGTTCTCTTCTGCCCTCCCGGGAGAGGAGCGGAAACGATGCCCCGTTTTTCGAAGGTGTCGATGATCTCCGCGGCGGTATTGTAGCCGATGGTCATTCTCCTCTGCAGATAGGAAGTGCTGATCTTGCCTTCCAGAAGCATGATCTCCAGCGCCTTCTTCAGTTTGGGGTCGTCCCCGCTCTTCAGATACTTTGCACAGGCATTCTGGACGAATTCGTTCATGGCGGGATTGCCGTCTTCGTCGGGCTCCTCCAGATCGATCTCCGGGAAGGAGTTTTCTCCGTCCTCGGGCTCCTTGGCGTCTTCGGATTCCTCCTGTTCCAGCAGAACCGTTTCGTTGAACTGCTGGGGGACCTGACTTGCGACGAATTCCACGGTCTTGGCGATCTCCTCGTCGGAAACGAGAGACCCCTGGATGCGTTCCATTTCCCCGCTGGGCCCCTTGAAAAGCATGTCCCCTTTTCCCAGAAGCTTTTCCGCGCCCATGGCGTCCAGCACCACGCGGCTGTCGGTGAAACTGGCCACCTTGAAGGAGATCTTGCTGGGCAGATTGGCCTTGATCGTTCCCGTGATGATGTCCTTTCTGGGGGTCTGGGTGGCGATGACCAGATGGATCCCCGCCGCCCGGCCCTTCTGGGCGATGCGGCAGATGCTGGTCTCCACGTCGCTTTTGGCATCGGTCATCATGATGTCCGCCAGTTCGTCCACGATGATGACCAGATAGGGGAGCTTCTGGGGAATGATGTCCCCGTTTTCGTCGGCCACAGGCTTGGGGTCTTTGGGACGGCTGTTGAAGGCGTTGAGGTCCTTGGCCTTCACTCTTGCCAGCATCTGGTAGCGGTGCTCCATTTCGTTGACGCCCCAGCGGAGGGCGAAAGGCACCTTCTTGGGGTCGTTGACCAGCGGCGTGATGAGATGGGGCAGGGGGCGGTAGAGTTCCAGCTCCACGAATTTGGGGTCCACCATGATGAGCTTGAGATCGAAGGGGGAGAATTTGTAGAGCAGACTCATGATCAGCGTATTCATGCATACGCTCTTCCCGCTGCCCGTGGTTCCGGCGATAAGCAGATGGGGGGCTTTTGCCAGGTCCGTGACGATGACTTTTCCCGCCACATCCTTTCCCAGAATGATGGGGATGTTCGCATGGGATTCCCTCCACGCGGCGGATTCGAACAGCTCCCGGATGAACACCATGTTGGAGACCTTGTTGGGCACCTCAACTCCCACGGCGTTCTTGCCGGGGATGGGGGCCAGCACGCGGATGCTGGAAGCGCACATATCCATGGCGATGTTGCCCTGGATCCCGGTGATCTTCTCCACCTTGACCCCCGGCTCCAGCGTGATCTCGAAACGGGTGATGCGGGGGCCCACCACGGTGCCGGAAACGTGTCCGGCAATATCGAAACTGTCCAGAGTGGCCTGCAGGGTGGCTTTCGCCCGGTTGAGATGATCGGCGTCCTCCGATTTCGTGTCGGTGGGCGGCTGGGTGAGCATGGGGACGGCGGGGAGCTGGAAATTCCCGTTGAAGACCACCTCCTGAGATTTGCCGGAATCCGGCCCCAGCGCCTTTTCCTTCCGGTCCGCAGCAAAACTGTCCTGTCCCTTTTCCTCCGCTCCGGATCTCTTTTCAGGCACACTGTGCGCTTTTTCTTCCGGCGTCTCCTCCGGCTCGTCCCCGGTGGTCACAAGGACCTTGCGGACGGGCTCGGGAGTTTCCTCTTCTTCCGTTTCCGGTTTTTTCTCCTCTTCCTCATTCTGTTCGGCGGGGGCAGGAGTTTCCTCTTCCAGCGGGACGGCGGGAACGTTTTCTTCAGGCACGGGAGTCCGTTTCCCGCGGAGAGAAGTTCTGTTTGTAATCAGGGGGGAAGCTTCCTCCTCTTCCTGCGGGACGGGCCGTCCCAGAAGAGTTTTCTTATGCTCTTTCGCCCCCAGAATCCGCAGCAGGATGTCCTTCCAGTCGGCAAGGAAGAGAAAGACCAGTCCGGAAACGAGCAAAACGGTTGCGGCAACGACGGTTCCCACCGTCCCGATGTACTGCCGCAGAAGTCCCGCCGGATAGATCTCGGTTTCAGGCGCGGCGAAAAAGGCCCCCAGCGCGCCTCCGGAAAGGGCCAGAAGAGGCGCCCCCGTGCGGCCGATCCCCAGAGCATCCGTGCGCAGGACGAAATCCTGCGGGGAAATGGCCATGAGAAGCGTGATCCCCAGAATCACGGCGGCAAGGGAGAGGAAATACCCTTTCCGTTTCATGGGCACGGGAATGAACGGGCGCACGGCGCAGAGGGAAAGGAGCAGGACGATGGGGTAGGAGGCAAGCCCGAAGATGTAGAAGAAGTACTTGGAAAGGCAGGCGCCGATCTGGCCGCCCCAGTTGGAGAGGGGGGCTTTTGTCCCTCCGTCGATGATGGAACTGTCCAACGGATCGTAGGAGAAGATGGCCATCAGGAAGAGGACGAGAGCGATGGCGCACAGGATGTATTTGATCCGGAAAACGTATTCGGGGACCTCTTCTGCTTCTTCCTCCCTCTTTTCCGTCTTCGGGAGTTCCTCCTCCCGTTCCGGAACGGACCGGACTTTTCCTGCGGAAGCGTTTCCGGCGCCGGGGCGGTTCGGATGAAGGAGGAGCGGGGACTTGGAAGAGTCTTCCGGATCGTCCTCGAACATGGGATAATCTCTCAGCGGGGAATATATTTTTTGCGTTTCTTTCATTTCTTCGTCACCGCGTTCGCACGCGCATTAATGATTTGACAGGGAACCACCTGAAAGATAGCACGGTTTTTGCATTATGCAAGAGGAAAAACGTTTTTTGTGAGAAAAAGGGGAGAAAACGCAGGAAAGTCTCAAGACTTGCGTCCTGCCCCGCAGGGGCGAAAAACTGGTGCGCGGCGCGGGACTTGAACCCGCAAGCCTTTCGGCGCTGGGACCTAAACCCAGTGCGTTTGCCATTTCGCCAGCCGCGCAAAAAAGAAAGCCCGGAATCGGACGAACCGTTCCGGGCTCCACGAACAAAAAAACAATTTTCCCGGAGGAACTTATTCCGCGGGAGCTGCCGCAGGGACGATCTCCACCATGCGTTTGGTCTTGAGGAAGTTGACCGTTCCGTCTTTCAGCGCGAACAGCGTAAAATCTCTTCCGCAGCCCACGTTCTTGCCTGCATGGTAACGGGTGCCCCGCTGACGCAGGATGATGGTTCCCGTGGTGACGAACTCTCCGCCGAACGCTTTCACGCCCAGTATCTTGGGCTGACTGTCGCGTCCGTTACGACTGCTGGACTGGCCTTTTTTATGTGCCATGATGACTCTCCTTGTGTTGTTTATGTCTGTCTGACTTCAGTATTGTTTCACTTTCGCGGGAGTTAATATACACGCTCCTGAAGATTTTTCAAACGGTTTCGGAAAAAAACTTCATCCTCTCCCCGAAAAATCTTCCTGCAAGCGCGTTTTTCAGGACTTTTTCTCCTCGCTCTGCTTGCGGATCTCCGCCCTGCGGATCTTTCCGTTGGTGGTTTTGGGAAGCTCTTTGACGAACTCCACCACCCGGGGATATTTGTAGGGCGCGGTGTTCTTCTTCACATACTCCTGGATCTCCTTGACCAGGGTGTCGGAGCCCTCTTTCCCTTTTACCAGAACGATGGTGGCCTTCACCACCTTGCCCCGGACGGGATCCGGTACGCCGGTGACGGCGCATTCCAGAATGTAGGGAAGTTCCATGAGCACGCTTTCGATCTCGAAGGGGCCTACCCGGTATCCGGAGGTCTAGATGATGTCGTCGGCTCTTCCCACGTACCAGAAATAGCCGTCCTCGTCCTTCCATGCCAGGTCTCCGGTATGGTAGTACCCGTCATGCCACGCCTTGGCCGTATCTTCCGGGGCGTCGGTGTAGCCGCAGAAAAGTCCGATGGGGTGGGCAATGGGGTCGCCCTTCACGCAGATCTCCCCCGTATCTCCCATGGGCACGACTTTTCCTTCCGCATCCAGAAGGTCGATCTTGAACTGGGGATTGATCTTCCCCATGGAGCCGGGTTTGGGCTTGATGTTGCCGTAGGTGCCGATGAGAAGCGGGGATTCCGTCTGTCCGAACCCTTCGAAGGGGAGGTGGCCGGAAAATCTCGCAAAGGCTTCGCTGACTTCCGGAGGCATGGCCTCTCCCGCCGTGGAAACGTGTTCCAGCGTGGAAAAATCGTAGGCGGAAAGGTCCTCTTTGGCCAGGAACCGGAAGATGGTGGGCGGCGCGCAGAAGGTGGTTATTCCGTACTGTTTGAAAAGCGGCAGCATGTCGGCGGCGTGGAACCGGTCGAAATCATAGACGAAAAGCCCCGCTTCGCAGAGCCACTGCCCGTAGATCTTCCCCCACATGGATTTGGCCCAGCCGGTATCCGCCACGGTAAGGTGCAGGCCGTTGGGATTCACTTTGTGCCAGTGCCTTGCGGTCATGATATGGCCCAGCGGGTAGGTGTGATCGTGCTCCACCATCTTGGGGTAGCCTGTGGTCCCGGAGCTGAAGAAGATGAGGAGAGGATCGCTGGCCTTGAGATCGGCGGGTCTGGGGAAGGAGGCCGGGAAGTTGGGATACAGTGCATCCAGATCCAGCCACCCTTCCTTGGAGCCGTTGGCGGCAAGCTTGAGCTTGAGTTCGGGGCAGTTGACCGCGCCCTTGTCCACCTCCTCGGTGATATGGGGATCGGCGGAACTGATGACCATTTTCACATGAGCCCGTTTGAAGCGGTATTCGAAGTCGTGGGCGGTCATCTGGGCGGCGGCCAGCACGGCAACGGCGCCGATGCGGTGCAGCGCATTGTGCACGAACCAGAACTGGTAGTGGCGCTTGAGGACCAGAAGGACCCGGTCGCCTTTGCGGATGCCCAGAGAGTAGAGAAGATTGGCGATCCTTGCGGAATTTTCCGAAATGTCCTTGAAGGTGAAATCCCTGCAGGACTTGTCGTTCCCCACCCAGCGCAGAGCGATCTTGTCCGGGGACTTTGCGGCAAGGGCGTCCACCACGTCGTAGGCGAAGTTGAAGTTGGGCGGATAGTGGAATTTCACGTCCGTAATGGTGCCGTCTTCCGCGTACTCTTCGGTCATGAAGTCCTGATAGAGGAGGTGTTCGCCGGGGGCGATGTATTTCTTCTGGGCCTCCGCCTTGAGCGCGGCGAATTTTTCCGGCTTGTTTTCCTCGTGCTCCTTGTGCATGACGATGGTGAGGAAGCGGCAGGAAGCTCCGTTGCAGGCGGTCATGGAGTGGGCCATCCTGCCGTCGAAGTAGAGGGTGTCCCCCTCGTTGAGGGTCTCTTCCCGCTTGACGCCGTTGCTCAGGAAAATGACGTGGAGAGCGCCGGAAAGGATCATCACGAACTCCTGCCCGGAGTGCTCGGAAAACTGGGGTTCGCTCTCTTCTCCCTTGTAGGGAGCCGTGACGATGAAGGGCTCTCCCGTACGGTCCTTCATGTGGATGGCCTGATGCAGATAGGAGAATCCGGGCCTGCGGACGAAGGGGAATCCTTCCCCTCTGCGGGTGAGGGTGTACATGGTGAGGTTGGGAGACTCTCCGCTGATGAGGGAGGAGACGTCCAGACCGAAGTGTTCCGCAAGGTTGTAGCAGAAATAGAAGGGCGGCTGTTTTTCCCCGTTTTCGTAAGCGGTATATTCCTCAGGCGTCACCGCCAGAAGCTGCGCCATCTGCTCGATGGTGAAATCCTTCTGATTGCGCAGTTCCCGTACCCTCATTCCGATCTGTTTGTTCTGGTCCATGATTTTCCTCCCGTTGCGGGAACCCCTGTAGGATCCTCCCGGCAAGTTTCTGTTAAAAAATGTACAAAACGGTAATATATCACAGAAAGGGAAAAAGTCAAGGCCGCCCCGGGAAAAAGGGATGCGGAATGTGCTTCAGATCATCTTTTCCGGACGCACGACACAATCGTACCTTTCCGCCGTGATGAGGCCGGAACGCACGCAGGCTTCCTTCAGGGTCAGGCCCTGTTCATGGGCCGTTTTGGCGATCTTTGCGGCGTTTTCGTACCCGATCTCCGGGGAGAGGGCGGTGACCAGCATGAGGGATTTTTCCACAAGTTCGGCTATGCGTTTCCGGTCCGGACGGAGCCCCTTGAGGGCGTACTCGGTAAAGTTGTGCACGGAGTCGGAAAGGAGTCTTGCCTGGGTAAGAAGGTCGAAGATCATCACCGGCTTATAGACGTTGAGTTCGAAATTCCCCTGGGAAGCGGCAAAGCCGATGGCCGCATCCAGCCCCATGACCTGCACGCAGACCATGGTCAGCGCTTCGCACTGGGTGGGGTTGACCTTCCCCGGCATGATGGAGGAGCCCGGCTCGTTTGCGGGCAGAACGAGTTCCCCGTACCCGCAGCGGGGCCCGGAGGCAAGGAAACGGATGTCGTTGGCGATCTTCATGAGGGAACACGCCAGAGTGCGCATGGTTCCGGACATGGCGGCCACCGCGTCGTGCCCGGCAAGAAGGGCGAACTTGTTTTTGCCGGAAACGAAGGGGAGGGAGGTAAGGAGCGCGATCTTGGAAGCGGCACTTTCCGCAAACCCTGCAGGTGCGTTGAGTCCGGTCCCCACGGCGGTCCCTCCCAGAGCCAGTTCATAGAGCTCCGGGAGCGCCTTTTCGATCCGGGAAATCCCGTATCTAACCTGCGCGGCGTAGCCGGAAAACTCCTGCCCCAGGGAGAGGGGAACGGCATCCTGCAAATGGGTGCGCCCGATCTTCACGATGGAGGCGTATTCGGTTTCCTTTTCTTCCAGAACCTTGAGAAGGTTTTCAAGAACGGGCAGGAGACGCTTTTTCACCATCTCCGCGGCGGCTATGTGCATGGCGGCGGGGAAGGTATCGTTGGAGGACTGGGACATGTTCACATGGTCGTTGGGGTGCACCTTTTCTCCGCATTTGCGGGAGGCGAGGGCGGCAAGGACCTCGTTCATGTTCATGTTGGACTGCGTGCCGCTTCCGGTCATCCAGACCTTCAGGGGGAATTCGCCGTCGTGACGGCCTTCCAGCACCTCGTCTGCGGCGGAAACGATCCCGTCGCAGATCTCCTTTTTCAGTCTTCCCGCCTCGAAGTTGGCAAGGGCGGAAGCCTTTTTGACGACGGCCAGCGCCCGGATGACCTCCATGGGGATGTTGTCCAGCCCGATGTTGAAATAGTGGGTGGACCGCTGGGTCTGGGCGCCCCAGAGTTTGTCCGCGGGGACCTTGATCTCCCCCATGCTGTCGTGTTCGATGCGGTATTTTTCTTCGCTCATGGTTTCTCCCCGTGAAAAAAGGCGTTCCGGAATTCCCGTTGTTTCTGCCGTGAAAGTCTTCCGGTGCGGATGGAAAAAACCGCCCGGCGGACCGGAAAAGGAAATGG
>JAGAEF010000092.1 GCA_017613255.1 Lentisphaeria bacterium | reverse complement strand
GTCATAGACAAGCTGTTCATAGATCTCGTCGGAAAGGACCATGAAATTGTTCTTCAATGCGATTTCGGCGATCTTTTCGATGGTGCTTTTCCTCCAGACGGCGCCCGTGGGATTGGAGGGACTGTTGAGGATCAGGAGTTTCGTGCGGGGCGTAACGGCCTTTTCCAGATCGGCGGGATCCAGTTCATAACCGTTTTCCGCACGGCAGGGGATCACCACCGCCCTGGCTCCGGCTGCCCGGATCATTTCCGGATAGCTGACCCAGTAGGGCGCGGGCAGGATCACTTCATCCCCCAGACCGCACAACGCGACGATGGCGGCGAAATCGCTGAACTTCGCCCCGGGGGAAATGGTGATGCGGGAAGGTTCCACCTTGAAATGGTTGTCCCTCTCGAACTTTGCCGCCACTGCCTTTTTCAGCTCCATGATCCCGGAAGCGGGGGTGTATTTGGTCTCTCCCCGGAGAAGGGCGTCGATAGCGGCCTGCTTGATATGGGCAGGGGTATCGAAATCGGGTTCGCCCGCTCCCATGCTGCACACATCTTCTCCGGCGGCCTTCAGCGCTTTGGCCTTTTCGGAAATGGCAAGGGTGGCGGAGGGAGTGAGGAATGCCATGTTGCTGTTGCACGCGGTCAGATCGTTCATGATGCTTTCTTCCTTTACTTGCTGGAACTTGATTATGTTATTCCGATTGTTCGCTTTCCCGGTGTCCGGCCAGATAGGCGCGGATGATCTCGGAAACGGAGTTTTCGTTTATCCGGAGAATGGTGCTCGCCCGCCGGAAATCTTCCTCCGACTCGGAGTACTGGACCTCCCCCACCATAAGGGTTTCCCCTTCTCTCCCGCAGGGGACCTGTTCGGCGGAGCCCAGAAGGTCCCGGATCCTGGAGACGGCATTTTCCCCCTCGAAGACCAGCACCAGACACTTTTCCCGGCGGGGAAGAGACTCCCAGTTTGCCGGGAGGGCATCCACGTGACAACCGGACATAAACTGGATGATCTTTTTATACTGTTCGTCCGCATAGGGGACTCCCACGACGTCCCTGAGCACGGTTCTGCACCCCTCCCCCATGGAAAAACCGAAATGCTCATTCAGGACTTTTTCGGCCTCCTCTGCGGCCTCTTCGGCAAGAAGACCGCGCAGTTTCTCCTTCATGGGGGCGTAGAGCTCCAAAGCCTCCTTCACGTTCATACCGTGAATCTTGCATCCCACGAGGCGCAGCCCCGTGCGGCTGATCATATCGGAGAGATTGCCGGGCATTGCGGTGGGTTTTCGCCAGTCCCGCGGCCGGACGAGGACGATGGTGCGTTCCGTCTTTTCCTCATTTCTTCCGGCGGTATTTTCCACGATATTGGGGGCTTTCTCCAGAAAATCGGCGATGTGCTCCAGTGTCGAAAGGGCGCTTTCGTCGTCGAAGGGCATGATGACTGCGGGCTCGAAATAGTCGACGGAGCCGTCCCGGTTGAAGACGAGATCCCCGTAAATGTCCCGGATGGTTTCCCCGATGATGGCGGACTGGCGGGTCCGCGCACTGGGAAGAAGTTCTCCCACGGCCTGCAGAAGTTTCCTGCTGACATTCTCTCCCCGGAAAAGAAGGATCATCATCCGGGCGTTCGTACCGTCGTCCAGAGGAATGAAGTTTTCCCGAATATAGTCGCTGAAAAGTTTCACGCCGAAGGGTTCCGATTCCCACAGTTCCCGTCTGATGGAAGAAGCCTGGGCCTGCGCGAATTCCGCCGTGGGGGCAAAAACCTGCGCCCCCGCAAGCTCCAGTTCCGTACCGGAAAGAAGCCGGGCTATGATCCCGCCCGCTCTGGACTTCATCAGAGAGTAAGGCGTGATAAGCACATAGGAAAGCTTTTGTGCCATAAACTTCTCCTTAAGGGGTAAGTTCTTCGAAAAGACGCAGAAATATACACTTTTTTCCGGAAATATCAAGCCTTCTTTCCTTTTTTCCCCGATTTATTGCGCAGAAAAACGCCCTCGTCGGAGGAAAAGACATGATTACTTTCCGAAGAACTTTTCCAGCACCTTTTCCACGCCGGCGCCCACTTTCATGAGGAAGGACTTTTTCGGCGTGATGGCGCTTTTGGGGCAGTGCTCCTGACAGCAGTAACAGCGGATGCAGGTCTTCAGGTGGAACCGGGGATGACCGTCGACGATCTTCAGGGAACGGGGAGGACACATCTTTGCGCACAGTCCGCACCCGATGCACTTTTTCTGATCCAGCACCGGGCGGGAGATCACATATTCCCGCAGGAAGGTCTTGAGAAAGGGCGGGAGAAAGACGCCCCACTCCACCAGAAGTCCGGGAGGATCCGGGAGTTTCAACGGCGCCACATCCTCCATAAGTTCTCCCCCCACCTCCTCGTACTCTTCCAGAAGCCCCCGCTCTCTGGCACGGCGCACAAGCAGAAGATCCCGGACGCCCAGTTTCACGGAAAGGGAGGAATCCAGAGCAAGGGCGTCATTGCTCCCCGCAACGAATCCCCGGTGAGCACTCGTGCCGCTGCCGGGCCCGTTGCCCTCCATGCAGACGATCCCGTCCACAAGATTGAAGGCGGGTCTTACGGCAAGGTAAAGATCCAGCAGCATGTCGGCGAAAAGGGGGAAATCCCGGCCCACGGCAAGGTGCCATCCCAGCCGCTCGCTTCCCCGGATCATGCCGAAAAGGTTCTTGACGCACAAGGTAAGGGTCATCATTCCGTGGGTCTTGGCTTTGGCGATATCCAGAACGGCATCGAAGGAGCAATACTCTTTGGCGATCTCGATATTGTGGAAACGCATTTTTTCGTTCTGCGGGGGCACGGCATACTCTTCGAAGGGGGCGGTCAGTACGCCCAGCTTTTCCAGTTCGTCGGCGATCCCCATGCTTTTGACCACCGCGTGGGCCGTCTGCACCGCCGGGTTTTCCCGGATGGTCACAAGCGCCCCCCTCTCCCGGAAGATCTTCACGGCGGCAAGCAGAAAGGCGGGATTCACGCTGGCGATCTCGTCCTTGTTCTTCCAGACAAGGAGATTGGGTTTGAAAAGGACCTTTTTCCCTTCCAGAGAGCCGAAAGAGGCGAACTGGGGGGCAAGGACCTTTTCCAGAGCCTCTTTGAGGAGCACGGGATCCTCGTAGGAGTCGACCCTTGCGTAGACGACTTTCCGGGGGGAAGAAGATTTTTCTTCCGGGGATGCGGGAGAACTCGTCATGAGAAATAGTCCTCGAAAAGCTTCAGGTTTTCCGGCGCCCGCAGTTTGGCGATGGCGCTGGCCTCGATCTGGCGGATCCGTTCCTTGGAAATGCGCAGAGCGTCGCTGATCTCGTTGAGGGAACGCTGTTTTTCCCCGTCCAGCCCGTACCGCATCCGCAAAATCGCCGCATACCGTTCCGGGAGGGAGGCAATGCTTTCGGAAAGCTTTTCGGCAAGCACCTTTCTTGCCAGATCATGCAGCGGCGTGCGGCTGTCGCTGAGCTCCTGACGCTCTTCCAGCGTGTTTTCCTTGCCCTCTTCGTCGTGGTACACGGTGGCCTGAAGCGAGATGGTCTGACTTGCCATCTTCTTCAGGGAGTTGACCCGTTCCACGGGCATTTCCAGAGCGGCGGAAAGTTCCTGCACGGTGGGCTCTCTTCCCAGATCCTGCAGAAGGTGCTGTTCCGTCCGGTTGATGCGGGCTATGGTGTTGAGCATGTGTCCGGGGAGCCGGATCACCCGTGCCTGCCGCCCCAGCGCCAGGGCGACACTCTGCCGGATCCACCAGGTGGCATAGGTACTGAGATGGTGTCCCAGAAGGAAATCGAACCGGTCCACGGCTCTCATGAGTCCCATGTTGCCTTCCTGAATGAGATCCATGAAGGGGACCCCTTTGCCGTGATAGGGCTTGGCTATGCTGACCACAAGGCGCAGATTCCCTTCCGCAATGGTGTGGCGCATCTTGTCCATCTTCCGGTGGATTTCGGAAAGACGTTTGAAATGCGTTTCGAACTCCGGTAACGTGCAGAAAAACTCCTTTTCGAGGATCTTTTCCGTTTCGTTCGCCGCTTCGGGGGAATCGTTGGAGCAGGAGAGGGCAAAGGTATCCAGCTTCCCGTAAAGGTGGAAGGCGTGCTCCAGAAGGAGAGGCGCTTCCAGCAGAAGTTTTCCGCTCTCTTTCCGGGCCTTTTCCAGAGCGCCAGTATCTCCCTTTTCGAAGGAGGTTTGCAGTTTGTCCAGATTGTTCCGCAGAGAATTTTTCAGCTCCGAAAGCCACTTTAGAAGCGTGCCGCCCTTCCTGCTCCGGGTAAGGGACTGGGGGAAGATCTCGTCCAGATCCTCCGGGGAACAGCATCCATCCACGAGATCGTACAGGTATTTGGGGGCGACTCCGAAAAAACCGGACTCTTCCAGAAAGGATTTCTTCAGTTCCAGAAGCTCTTTCCACAATTCGGACTCCTTCTCGTGTCCGTAGGGCTCCAGATAGGCGAGACGCTTGAGATACTGTTCGGCAAGGGATACAAGCTCGAGCCCGTAAAGCCCACCAAGGGACAGTTCCTCTCCACCAGCAGGGCCACCGTCAAGGGCCCGAAGCACACTTACGAAAACGTCGCCATAATGGGACCGTGCCGCGAGTACAACCAATTCGAGCTCGCGCTTACCGATACCAGAGTGATAGGCATAGACGCGCCGATCAGGATGTCCGGCGACATCGAGGGCACGCCCGGCGTCACGGTCATCGGCCCCTGCGGCAGCGTAACGCTCGACAAGGGCGTCATAGTCGCAAAGAG
>JAGAEF010000091.1 GCA_017613255.1 Lentisphaeria bacterium | reverse complement strand
TCCCGCCTCCTCGGGCACGCTTGTTCTCCATTTTGCGGAAAAGTAAGGAAAGGATCGATCATGGCAAAGCAATCTTCGTTTTATTACGATTTCGACACGGAAATCAAAGTGGAAAACTGGATACGGGAAGATGCCCCGGAAGGAAAGTTCCGGTATAAGACGACCTTCGAAAGTTCCGAAGGACCTCACTTTTTCCTTTCGGCGGTCCCCTACGCCCATCTGGCGGACAAGTGCTATCTGGAAAAGGTTTTTGTGGACGGAAAAGAGCTGGGGAAGGACGACACCGTCTCCTTCATCCGCGTGAGCGGGGCAAGAGGCGGAAAAAGGGTCTTTCTGGAAAAGGGGACCCATGAGATCCGTATCGAAGGGGTCAGCGTCATTCCGGAAACGTTGGAAATGCTCATGATCTCCTTCATCCCGGAGGAAGGTCCCGCTCCGGAGGTCCCGGAATTCCGCCTCAAGTACGCTTTCCCCGTCAAAAAGTATTCCTATGTGAAAAAGTCCTTCGATACGGAAGGTTTCCTTCCCGGACTGGGAACAAGTGTCACTCCGGGAAGATTCGGCTTTGCCAAAGGGGACGGCGTACTGGATTTCGGGATGCCCACGCTGGGAAATGTGGACAAGATGTACATGTGCGGCCACCCCAAATACAGGAAGCCCTACCGCTGGAGCTATTCCACCATGCCGGAAAATGCTCTCCGCCACGGCTCCTATCCTCCCGCGGAAACGGGGATCGAAAACGATAAAATCGAGGTCAACCACCTTTCGGTAAAGTGGAGCGCGGTTCTTGCCGGGGAAGAGTTTTCCTGCACCTATTCTCTGGGGACCATCGGTCTCATTACGGAGCGCCCCTCGGGAAAAATGAGGATAAGCGGTCTGGAATTTGCCGGCAACTACCAGTACGTGCTTCTCCCGAAGAAAGGGGAAGAAGTGGAAACGATCCCGTTGAAGGAGCTTCCCTCCCGTATTGCGGAACTGGGGGCGAACTATATTCTTTTGTTCGGCTCCACGGAGTTCCCGGATCTTCCTCTCATGATCCTTTTCGAAAAAAAGCCCGCCGACATGAAGATCAAATACAGTTCCATCAACGGGAGACTTCAGGAGATCTCCTTTGAAAACTGTCCGCTCATGATCACATGCACCCCTTACGGGCTGGAAAATTTCGACCCCATTACGCCGCTGAACAAGGAAAAAATCGCCGATCTTGTGGAAAGATGCCGTTTCTGGAGCCGGGCGCTTCTGGCCTATCCGGTGAAGTGCCAGGAGTATTACAGGAACGATCCCAAGGCCAAACGGACCTTCTGCCGCCAGAAATTCTCCTACCGGTACATTCAGGACGACTGGGGGACCGTTCCTCTGGAAACCGCGCCCGTTCCGCCGGTCGCCGTCATGAGTTCCGTCATGCTTCCCGCCGAAGAAGAGGCGCTTGAGGATTTCCGTTTCCCCACCAAATTCGGCCCCCTGAAAGGGGCGCTATGCGACGTTTCCGAATACTCTCTTCCCTTCATGGACCGGGCAAGGAAATTCCCGCTGAAAGAGAAGAAAAGCACGCTTCCGGAACTTCTCAAGGACGGGTTGAAATCGTATGTGGATTTCGTGAAGGAACTTTCCCCCGACGTCATCTACTACCCCTATGCGGGAAGCCTCATCGAGCCTTACGCCTTCGCCACCACGCTTTTCGCCTTCATGGATCCGGAAAGCAGAAAAACCTTGAGAGATTGCATTTCGCAAAAACTGCCCATAGCGTGTTCCGCGGAAAAGATTTTCGACTATCCCGCCATCATCCACTCCTACATGATGAAGACCATGCCCGATGACGAAGGATTGAAGAAGATCTATGCGGATCCCGAACTAAAGCACCTGAAACTGCATACCTGGTACAAGAGGACCGAGCCCTTCACGGGGGCGCAGTTCGATATCTGCTACATCAACTTGTGTTTCCTTGCCAGCGGACTTCTGCAGGGGACCCCGGAGGATGTGGCCGCCTTCAAGCTCCCCATGATCGAAAACGACTGGGGCGTGGGGCTCACCTTCTACTACATGTACTTGTGCGCTCTGGCCACGGGCAGATGGGATGTCCTGCGGAAAAACTTCCCCCAGCTCAGGCGCGCCATGCGCTTTTTCGTCAATATGAACGACTTTGCCTGTCTTGGGTCGGGCTACAGCGACAACGCCATACTGTGGATCGAGGGAGCCAACTACGGCGCCTTCACCTCCTACGTGAACATTGCGGAAGCCTGCGGGGAAAAGGAGGCATTCGAGGAAGGGTTGTATCTGGCCTCCCGCCAGTTCGCATTGCGCTGCGCCATCCTGCGCTGTTCCGCCCACTATTTCCACTACTTCTACGACGAGGAGCCCTACTATACCGGGCGCTCCCTCTTCGAGGAGGGGTATCCGGGATGGCCGTTCCTGAAAATGCCCAGAGGCGTGCCGGACCGGGAGAGCGATTCTCTCCACATCGAGGGGCTGTTCTACAACAGACTCCACCGTTCCGGGATCTATAACATGACTACGGAAGGGCTCTATCCGGAGATCTTCACGGGGATCCGCAAGGCTCTGCCGGAGGATTTTCAGGACGCCTTCTTCCGCATGTTCTGCCTTCAGGATCCTCAGGTCTCCGTTCCGTGGAACGTGATGCAGCAGACCACCTCTCTTCTCATCGATATGGCGCTGGACGACGGGCGTTCCCCGGAAAGCGTGCGGGATATGATCGAAAGGGCGCGGAAGGAAAAACGGCTCATGCAGGAGTTCCGGGGGATCCACATCCCCAGCCGGAGACTCCC
>JAGAEF010000090.1 GCA_017613255.1 Lentisphaeria bacterium | reverse complement strand
GCGCGCTCGGCGCGCAGCGCCTCGCCTGGCATCCGATCTGGCGTTGTGGTGCAAGGTGGGGAACATCCGCCGCCCGGCCGCATGTGTGCGTATTTCCAGCCGCCCCCTGCCTATTGGGCCTATCCGGCCTATAAGGCCTATTCCCCAGCCTGAGCTGGAAACTGTAGCCGTGTTTTTTCGCTCTGCGTTCCCCAGCCCCGGCTGGAAACACCCGCCGAAAAAACACCCGACTTGATTTTTCTCTTTCCTGCTGTATATTTTTCCCGGAAAACGAAATGATCGTCCGATAAAAAACAGCTTTTTCATCAGGAGGAAATATGCAGTTCGATCCCACGAAAATCTACTGGCAGGCCCACCGCGGAGGCGGCGGGGTGGAAGCTCCCGACAATACGCTCTACGCCATGGAATACGGCTGGGGCCTCGGGGGGATCCCGGAAGCGGATATCCGGGTCACCGCCGACAATCAGGTCGTCTGCCTGCATGACAACTCGCTGGGACGCACCACCGACGCGCCTGCGGAGCTTGCTTCCCTGCCCGTTGGGGAACTTTCTCTGGCGCAGATCCGGCAGTACGACGCTTCGAAAAAGTTCCGGGAGGATCTGGCGGGAGAACGCGTCCCCACGGTCCGGGAGGTTTTCGAACGCATGAAAAAGGATCCTTCCCGGTACCTTTACACCGACATCAAGAATTACGATGCGGAACGGTTCCCCGTTCTGCTGGAAAAATTCCTTTCTCTGGTCCGGGAATTCGATCTTGCCGGAAAAATCATCGTGGCGGGCATGGATTACGAACTCAACTGCCGCTTCAAGAAGGAGCTTCCGGAGATCAACACCATGCAGTGGATCGGGTTCGATCCGGCCGGCCGCATGACGGAATTCCGCCGTCTGGCCGGACTGGATTTCGCCGGACTGGATATGGTGCAGCTCCATCTCCGCTACCGGGGGAGCGTTCCCGGAGATCCGTGGATCTACGATCTTCCGCTCCAGGACATCCGGGAAGCCTTCGGGATCCTGGGTGCGCGTCTGGAAGTGTTCCCCTTCGGCGCCTTCACGAAAGAAGCGATCCACGAACTTCTGGAGATCGGAATCAAGCACTTCGCCACCGACGAACCCATGCGTTTCAGCAGGATCCTCGCGGAAGAAGGCGTCGTAAGGGATCCTTCCGGCGGCTGGAAGAAGAAATAAGGACGCTGCAAGAAAATTTTACACCACAGGAAGGATATCATGCCCAAAACGACTCCCTTCAGGAAAGTAGCCGTATTCGGGGATCTGCACCTCACGGACAACGCGTGTTCCCTGAAACTGCCCGTTCTGGACTGGGCGCTGGCGGAAGCCGCGAAAGCAGGCGTGGACGCCGTCATCGGGATCGGCGACCTCACCGCTTCGGGAACGGCAAAGCAGAATGAACTTCTTCAAGCCCGTCTGAAGAAAAGCCGACTTCCCTTCTACTCCACCCCCGGCAACGCGGAACTGCGCAGCTCCGATCCCGCCGGACGCGCCGGACAGTTTTTTCCCGTGCCCATGGAGACGGGGATCTTTTTCGTGGATACTTCCTCGGCGAAACCTGAGGAAGCGGACCTTTCCGCCCTCGCCGCTCTTCCCGCCGGAAGCAAAGCGCTTCTCTGCTCCCACTATCCCCCGGAACAATGGGGGGATCCGGCCCGGGAGGTGCTTGAGAAAGCCCTTGCCCGGGGCGCGGTAAGCGCGGTCATTGCGGGCCACACCCATGCGGACGGCCCCCATACCCTGCGGGGACTGGATCCGGACAAGGCCTCCGGCGGCCCCCCTTCCTTTCTCCTTTTCCAGCGTTCGGAAGCGGACGGAGAGTGGAAAAGAAGCTGTATTGCCATGCCCGGAGTCGATCCCGCGGACTGGACGGAAGCGGAACGGGCCTCCTTCCTGAAAATTCTGGGGGTCTCCTGCATGTGGGAGCCTTTGGAAACGCTTGCGGAGGCAACGAAGCTTGCCATTCCCGTACTCGAACTGCGCCACGGAGCGCTGGACGGGGAAAGTCCCGCCCTCTACGAAGGGATTTCCGCTTGGCGGGAGGCGGGGGGACGCATTCTCTCCTTCCATCTCCCCAATCTGCGCCCCGGAGAAGGCGAAAAAGGCTGTGAACTGTACGAAAACGTGTGCGCCGCACTGCGTCTCGGCGTGAACCGGGTTACTCTCCACGTCCCGGAAGTCACGGCGGAAAGATTCCCGCAGGAAAAGGAGCGTCTCACGGAAAACTTTCTCAAACTCATCGGTCCCCTGCTGGAAAAGGGAATTACCGTGGGCATAGAAAATCTGCATACCCGTTTTCAGAAATGGGGGGACGACCAGCGCAACTATGGATGCACCATAAAAGAGTGTTCGGAATGGATCTCGCACCTGCGCGCCCGCACGGGCAGTGATCTTGTGGGCTTCCATCTGGATATCGGACACGCCCGGAACAACGTTCCCTTCTCCCGGGACGAATATGTGAGCGACTATTTCGGCGTGCCGGCTCTTCCCCTGAAAGGGTGTCACTTCCACCAGATATGCAAGCTGGAGGAGAACCATTTCAAGAACCATCTTCCCCTGGAGGATCTCTACGGCAAGATCATTCCCTTGAGCGGGTGTTTCCTTGCCCGGCGCGCCGGACTCATTCCGCCGGGAACCCCCATCATTCTGGAGATCAACGTTCCCGGCGGCGGCGTCCGCTGTTACCGGAAATTTCTGGAAAAGTTCGGGCGTTTCCAGGGGTAACGCAGAGCGAAAAACACGGCGGATGGGCCAGCCGGGACTGGGGAATAGGCCGGACCCTCCGCCGCGCTTTGCGCTATGGAGGGTAAATAGGCCGTAATAGGCCGAATAGGCAGGGGGCGGCGGGGACGCAGAGCGAAAAAACACGGCGGATGGGCCAGCCGGGGCTGGGGAATAGGCCGGACCCTCCGCCGCGCTTTGCGCTATGGAGGGTAAATAGGCCGTAATAGGCCGAATAGGCAGGGATCGGCGGGGACGCAGAGCGAAAAAACACGGCGGATGGGCCAGCCGGGACTGGGGAATAGGCCTTATAGGCCGGTAATAGGCCGAATAGGCAGGGGCGGGGAGCCCCACGGGGGCACTCAGAACTTCATCAGACTGGAACGGAGAAGTTCGAAGGCCGCGGCCCAGGCTATGGGGGCGTTGGTCCAGCCGGAATAGAGGCTGTTTGCGCCTCCTTCGTAAAGGTCGCCGCCGCCCCACTGCTTCTTTTCCATGTCGTACATCCCCCGCCAGCAGCCGTAGAGGAAATCCTTTTTCGTGCGGTCCTGGATTTGGAGGAGAAGGGAAAGAACTTTTTCGCCCGCCTCTTTGCAGGCTCTGTCCGTTTCCGCCATGTTCTGCAATCCCAGAAGGGCCCAGTTCAGCGTGTAGATGGTGTCGGCAAGGTGTTTTCCCGACGGGGTCTCATAGTGTTCGGAAGGGATGCAGCCGGTTTTTTTGTCCATGATCGAAAGGATCTTCCCGGCAAAGAGTTTCGCGCATTTTAGACTCTTTTCCCGGCCGGAAACGGACCAGACGCAGGAAGAGCCCATGAGGGCGTAGCCGAACTCGCTGGAGGTGAAGGAATCCGCCTTTTCCAGAAGAAAAGTTTCATAATGTTCCGCAAAGGAAAGATATTTTTCCTCCCCCGTGGCCCGGCAGGCTTCCGCAAGGGCCATGCAGACAAGGGAGCCCCAGTGGGGGAGAAGGATCTTCCCCTGCCAGTAGAAACCCAGTTCCCGCTTGTCCTTTTCCGGATCCGCCTTCCCCGCGAAGTACTTTTCCGCCCCTTCCAGCAGTCTGTCCGCAAGAAAAAGGGCGAATTTCCTCATGCCGTACTTCCGGTCCAGAGCCGGGAAGTTTTTCGCGATCTTCAGGGCGAGAAAGAGCATCCAGGAATCGTCGTCGAAATAGATGACATGGCTTCTTTTGATGTGGCTCCAGTCCCACAGTCCGGAAAGAGGAGTGTTTTCCGCCCGGTTCAGAAGTCCGCTGCGGAAATAGAGAAAGTCGAGGAGATTTTCCGCCGTTGCCCGGAAGGGAGCTTTCCTCCCGAAAAGTTTGTGCAGAAGAAGAAAGAGAAAGGCGCTCTGCATGCAGCAGTCGGCTCTTCTCTGTTCGATGACGTAAAATTCTCCCCGGGGAGTCCATGCGGGAAAGGAGGTGAGGATGTGTTCCATGGCGGCATTGCCCGAGGTGAGCATGATACGCTCTCCCACGCCCCAGGAGCCGTCTTCGGGCATCATGACGCCCGATTTCCGGAACCAGTGCCAGGTCATGAGGAGACTTCTTTCCAGCTCTTTTTTCCCGTATTCCATCAGAACACCCCCTTTTTTTCTTCCGTCTTCCGCTTTGAAAAAGAGGGGCAGTCCCCCATGGGATCCACCTCTTTTTTCCACTTCATGCAGCGGCAGAGAAAGGGGTGGACAAGCAGATGGGCGCAGTCCCTGCAAAAGTGTTTCTCCCCTTCCGAAGCGGAAAGGACGACTTTTTTCGTTTCCTCCACGTTTCCCAGCAGACTTTTCAGCTTGTCCGCCGAAGAGGAGGAAGAGGATTCTCTCTTTTCCTCGGGAACGTGTTCCACGTTTTCGATGATTTTCGAGCAGGAGGCGCAGGCAAGAGCGTCTCCTTTCTTCGTCCAGCCCTCCAGAACGGGGACGAGCTTGAGGAAGGAATTCTGCCCGCAATGGGGGCAGGTGAACTCTTCTCCCGCTTTCATTTTTTCTCCTGGATTTTCACTTGACCCACGATCTCGGAAAGGGAGCCGATACGGTGTCCGTCCAGCCAGCGGTCGATCCCCGCGAGGATCTCCACGGGGGCGGCGGGATTGGAGAAAATGGCGGTCCCCACGGCAATGGCGCTTGCTCCGGCAAGGAAAAACTCGATGGCGTCCTCCGCCGAAGAGATCCCCCCCATGCCGATGACCGGGATGGAGACCGCCTTTGCCGCCTCATAGACCATGCGCACGGCAATGGGCTTGATGGCAGGGCCGGAAAGGCCGCCGGTCACGTTGGCGATGCGGGGCCGGAAGGTTTCGATGTCTATGGACATGCCGGGAATGGTGTTGATAAGGGAGATGATGTCACTTCCCGCATCCTGCGCGGCAAGGGCGAAATCCGCGATTTTCGTCACGTTGGGGCTGAGTTTGGTGATGAGAGGGAGCGTGGTGCTTTTCCGTACGGCAGAGACCACTTTTTTCAGCATGACGGGATCCGTTCCGAAAGCGATGCCCCCCTCCTTCACGTTGGGGCAGGAAATATTGATCTCCAGCGCGGCGATGCCCTCCTTTTCCGCAGTGAGACGCTCTGCCACTTCGCAGTAGTCCTCGATCTTCTTCCCCCAGATGTTGACGATGGTGACGGCCCCCGCCTTCCGCAGGAAAGGCAGATAATGCCCGTCATGCAGGAATTTTTCCACCCCCGGCCCCTGCAGGCCGATGGCGTTGAGCATCCCGCTGGTGACCTCCGCCACCCGGGGCATGGGGTTCCCGTTGGAGACCCAGGGGGCGATCCCCTTCACCACCACGGCGCCCAGTTTTCTTATGGGGAAATATTCCTCGTATTCCGCGCCGTACCCGAAGGTCCCGGAAGCGGTCATCACCGGATTTTTCAGCGTGAGAGGCCCCAGTTTCGTCGTGAGATCAGCCATAGTAAAGTTCCTCCGCCCCGTATACGGGTCCTTCCTTGCAGCTGCGGCTGTAGCGCCATTTTTCGGGCGCGGACTCGTCCTTCACCTTGACCACGCAGGCGAAACACGCTCCCGTTCCGCAGCACATGTTCCTGTCCAGACTCAATTCCGCCTTCACGTTTTCGGCAAGACAGAGCTTTCCCAGCGCGAAAAGCATCCCTTCCGGACCGCACCCGTAGACAAAAGCCTTTTTCCCCTTTGCCTCGGCAAGGGCTTCCTCCAGAAGTTCCGTAACGAAGCCTTTGTGCCCGACGCTTCCGTCATTGGTGGCGATCTTCACCGGGAAGCCGACGCGTTCGTACTCTTCGGCAAGGATAAGATCCTCCCCGCTTCTGGCACCCAGAAGCAGAACCCCTTTCCGGGGAGCGTGTTTGGCAAGAAGAAAGGTTGCGGCGCTTCCGTAGCCCCCCGCCACGAGTATGGGGAAGGTTTCTTTATCGGGGAGAGTGTATCCCTTCCCCTGAGGCCCCATGACGGAGCAGACGGCCCCCGGGGGAAGTCCGGCAAGTTCGGCGGTCCCCCGGCCCACTTTCTTGTAGGTGACGGTGAGAAGCCCCTTTTCCGGGTCGGTATCGTTGATGCTGAAGGGGCGGCGCAGGATCCTGTCCCGGAGGGTGGGGATCCGCACATGGACGAACTGTCCCGCTTTCGCCTTTGCGGCGATTCCGGGGGCGGAAAAGACGATCCTGAAATACTCCCCCTTGAGACAGGTGTTGGAAAGGACTTTGCATTCGTAATCCATAAAAACTCTCCTTTGGCAGGAAACTTACTCGTCCGTGGATTTCAGGATCTCCACGAAGACCTCCTGCGGGATGTTCACGTTTCCGATCTCCTTCATGCGCTTTTTGCCTTCCTTCTGCTTTTCCAGCAGTTTTCTCTTCCGGGTGATGTCTCCCCCGTAGCACTTGGCCAGCACGTTTTTCCGGTAGGCGCGCACGGTTTCCCTTGCAATGATCCTGCCGCCCACGGCGGCCTGAATGGCGATCTGGAACAAATGGGGCGGAATGGCTTTGGCCAGCCGTTCCGCAAGCATCCTGCCCCTGCTGTAGGCATGATCCGCATGGACGATGGTGGAAAAGGCGTCCACGCTCTCCCCGTTGACCAGCATATCCAGCTTGATGAGCTTGCCCTCCTGATACCCGGCGGGCTCGTAATCCATGCTTCCGTAGCCCCGGGTGATGGACTTGAGCTTGTCGTGGAAGTCGATGAGGATCTCGTGCATGGGGAGGAAGGCGGTGAGGATCACGTGCTTGGCGTCCACGTTTTCCGTATTGGTGCAGACTCCTCTCTTCTGCATGACGAGATTCATGATCTCCCCGATGTAGTCGGTGGGGGCCATGATTTTCGCATTGATCATGGGTTCTTCGATATGGTGGATCTCCGTGGGGTCGGGGAGATGCACGGGATTGTCCACTTCGATCATCTTTCCGTCGTTGAGGAAGACGTGATAGATCACGCTGGGATAGGTGGCGATGATGTCCATATTGTATTCCCTGCGCAGTCTTTCCTGCACGATCTCCATGTGGAGAAGGCCCAGGAATCCGCAGCGGAACCCGAAGCCCAGCGCGGCGGAGGTTTCCCCCTGATAGACGAAGGCCGGATCGTTGAGCTGCAGTTTGGCCATGGAAAATTTCAGCTGTTCATAGTCGGCCGTGTCGATGGGGTAGATCCCGCTGAAGACCATGGGGCGGCTCTCCCGGAACCCTTCCAGAGGTTCCGAACAGGGATCCTTTACATTGGTGACCGTGTCGCCTATCTTGGTGTCCGAAGGGGATTTGATGTTGGGGATGAGATACCCCACGGAGCCCGCTTCCAGAACGTTCTGGGCCTTCATGTCCGGGGTGAAGACTCCCGTCTCCTTGACCTCCGATTCCAGAGAGTTGCTGAGAAAGCGCACCCTGTCCCCCGCCTTGAAGCTCCCGCTGAAGATCCGTACATAGATGACCACCCCTCTGTAGGCGTCGTAAAGGGAGTCGAAGATCAGGGCCTTGCATCCGCTTCCCGCATCCTCCGCGGGGGGCGGGATCCTTTCCACGATGGCCTCCAGAACCTCCGGCACGCCGGTACCGTCCTTGGCGGAGACCAGAAGCGCCTCCTCCCGGGGAATGGCAAGGATCTCCTCCAGCTGTTCCAGACAGAGGGGAACGTCCGCCGCAGGGAGATCGATCTTGTTGATGAGGGGAATGACCTTGAGATTGTGTCGGAAGGCGAGATTCACGTTGGCCACGGTCTGGGCCTGCACGCCCTGCGTGGCGTCGATGAGAAGAAGCGCCCCTTCGCAGGCGGCAAGGGAGCGGCTCACCTCGTAGGAAAAGTCCACGTGGCCGGGAGTGTCGATGAGGTTGAGTTCATACTCCTGCCCGTTCTTTGCACTGTACTTCATGCGCACCGGGTGGGATTTGATGGTGATGCCCCGTTCCTGTTCCAGATCCATGGCGTCCAGAAGCTGGGCGTGGACAAGATCCCGTTTCTGGATGGTGCCGGTAGCTTCCAGCAGGCGGTCCGCCAGCGTGGATTTGCCGTGGTCGATGTGGGCGATGATGGAAAAATTGCGGATATTTTTCAAGAGAGGCCTCTTCTTTCCTGCTTTCAGTTTTCTGCCGCTATAATTTACACCGTGAGAACCCCTTTTTCAAATGCGCGCGCGATACCGGGAGCGAAAAAAGGAAAAACTCTTTCGGGCGGGACGGAAAGTCACTCTTCCCTTTTCAGAAGCGCGGCGTAGGCGCCGTCATGATGCGCGGCGGGGAAGAGAAGCTTTTCGGAAACGGGGGAAAAATTTTTGTGCGTTTCCAGAAAATCCTTTGTCTGAAGGAAGTCCTCCTCCTCTTCGATACTGCAGGTGGAATAGAGTAAAAATCCCCCTTTCTTCACCAGCGGGGCAAGGGCGGAAAGGATCTCCTTCTGCAGAAGGACGAGTTCCTTGAGATGCTTTTCGGTGTACCGCCACGGCGCGTCGGGACGGCGGCGGATGACCCCCGTATTGGAGCAGGGCACATCCGCAAGGACAAGATCGAAGTTTTCGGGAGGAAAGAAGGAGGAAGCTTCCTGCGCGGCAAGGTGTTTGACCATGATCCTCGTGCCTGCGCGTTTGAAATTCACGTTCATGAGGGCGCAGCGGGATTTGGAACGGTCGCAGGCGGTGATTTTAGCCCCCCTGTCGGCGGTAAGATCCGCCAGCATGAGGGTTTTTCCTCCCGGCGCGGCGCAGGAATCCAGCACTTTTCCCGTGAGAACGCCTCCGGGGAAGACCTCCTTTGCAAGGGCGATGCAAAGCGCCGTGGCCGGGTCCTGAAGATAGACTTTGCCCGACTCCTGGATCCGGGAGGAAAAGAACTCCTTTACGGAAGAGATCTCGAAGAAGGGGAAAGGAATCGGCGTTTCCGGAAAGGAGGGAACGCTTTTTGCGCCGAATTTATCCAGTTCCTCGGCGGAAAGAGGTTCCCTCATGCGGAAGCAGGGAAAAGGATCGGAGGCGAAGAAAGAGGCGATCTCATCGGCCTTCTCCTTCCCGAAGGCGGCAACATGCTTTTTATGCAGTTCCCCGGGGAAAAGGAAGGATTCTTCCCTGGTTTTGCCCTCTTCCTTTGCCCGCAGAAGGGTATGCAGAAAGGCGTTGACGAAGGCGCTTCTTGCCCTGCCGAATTTCCGTTTGGCATAGTCCACGGCCACGTTGGCGGCGGACTCCGCGGCAATGCCGGTCTGGTAGAAGGCCTGGGTGATGACGCACTGCAGAACGACGCGTATTTCCCTGTGCACTTCCCCCTTCCGGGCGAATCTGCGGATGAGGGAATCCACGAATTTTTTGTGCCGGAAGTATTCGAACAGGAGGGAGGAGACGGCGCTCCGGATGGTTTTCGCATCCGTTTCGTGCTCTTCCTGAATGTCCAGAGAATCCAGACAGTCGTCCAGAGTGGCCCCTTCCTCCCAGTCGGCGAGGGCGCAGCAGGCCTTTTCCAGGATCTTTTCCGAAACAAGGGTTCTTGCGGCCATTTCCCGCTTCCGCCTCCGTCAGAGCTCCAGAAGGACGAGTTTATCCGGCAGGAAGTAGGAAAGGTTCAGCCGGACGTCGTTTTCGAAGTTCCCGGCAGGATAGGAGGTCCACCTTTCTCCTCCTTCCTTCAAATATTCCACTCTTTCCACGCCGAACAGGATGCGCTTTCTGCCCTGGAACAGGGCCAGCGGGACATGGAGAACCGCCTTCCACCCTCCCGGGATCTCCTCCTTTTCCAGCGTGCAGGCATTTGACCAGTCGGAATGCTCCGGACTTTTCCTTGCCAGCCCCGTATTGACGAGGAAGGGGTGACTCATTCCTTCCGGCTCCATGGCGTAGAATTTCATGAATTCATTGACCGTGTCGGAAGAATCCAGCGAAACGACCTCGACGTGGAGCGTTTCGGCGTCCTTTTCCGCCTTCCACCGGAGCTTGCCGTTGGTGTAATTGCGGGAAAGGAAGCACGTTTCCGTATCGGGGTTTTCCGCAAACTCCCGGAAGGAGACGCCGGAAGCAAGGGCCTTGCGGCACTGGGAAAAATCGTCCAGCACGATCTCTTCGAGAATGCGGATCCGCCACAAAAGTTTTTCCTCGTAGAACTTGTAGACTTCCGCTTCGGAATGGTAGCCCAGCCGGGGATCGTTCCGGCAAAGTTCCGCCATCTTCCGGGAGTTTTCCATCTCCTGCCGGACGATCTTTTCCATGGCGGAAAGGAGTTCCTCCGTATTTTCCGCCCCGTTGAAAAGCTGCTGACGGAGCATGTAGAAGTCGAAGATGTTCGCGGCGGAGGAGAGCTGCACGTCCATGGCGCTTGCCACGGAAAGCTCTTCTTTGCAGGTGGGGTCGTTCTGGAAATCCTTTCCGATCTCCTTAAGCTTCCGGCAGCCTTCCGTCCAGAGCGTGCTCATTCTTTTGAGAAGCAATGCGGCTTCTCCGGCCGTGTGGGATTTGATGCACTCTCCCAGAGTGTCCCCCGCCGGCATGGCGTCGGGCTTCCAGGTGCGGGGCAGCTGTTTTCTTGCCCGTTTCAGGTGCAAAGGCCACACCACTCCGTCATGGACCGGGCCGTAATACTGGAACTGGTTGTCCAGCGGGTAGTTGCCGTAGGCTTCCTCGAAGGTCTTCCAGACTTGCGCCACCTCTTTTTCCCTGCCGGGCCATTCCGGGGAGGCCAGACGGATGAGGAAGTCCGTTTCCGTGCCTTTGAAATCCTCCGTGGCCAGCATCCCGGAAGCCCGGTTCATGAGGCCCGGATAGTTGCCGAAATACCAGCACATGACCACATGTTTCACTCCCAGCGCCTTCATGGCCTTGTACTTTTCGTACAGCAGACCGGGAGCGGGCACATAGGGGATTGTGGCATCCTCGTGGGAGCAGGCCACCTGCAGTTTGGCCGCAAAGCCGCACTTGTTCCTTGCGGACTCCGCCATTCTGGCGAAACGGTCGGAGGGGCCGGCGCAGGAAAGCCAGTAGTCGCCTCCCGCATGGAGTCTTCCCAGCTGTTCTTTGGAGCAGCCGGACTCGAAGTTGTAGGCAAGACTCACGTTCTGCGTGAGCTTATTTGGGAGTTTGAAGATCCAGGGGGCGTGCTGGAAGGGCATGGGCTGATAGAGCCAGGAGATGAGTTCCGCATCCGCATTGGCGTCGTGCATGCCCTTTGCCATGGGTTCCAGCGTGTGGCTGATGATGTCGTCCACATCCCAGGAGCACTCCTTGGGACAGGGGACTTTCCCCGCCATGGAGGAGACGCTCAGCGTGCTGAGGCAGGAGGTGGTCCGTTCCCCGTGGGAGATGCTCAGCATCCCGCCCAGGCCGGGGACTTCGCTGAAAAGATAGTTGGTGCATTCATACAGATATTTCTGCGCCTCTTCCGAGCGGGGGCAGAAGCTGTTTTCATCCCCGTAGCCGCTGGTGAGGGCGTAGGTGGTTCCGGGGCCCGCCATGGCCTTGCCGTTGGCGGGCAGGGGATTGCTTTTGGCCTTCCAGCTGGCAGGTTCGATGCAGAAGACCCAGGTCTTGATCCCGTACCGCAGACATTTTTCCACGGTTTTCCTGAGTTTGGCGATGCGTCTGGGGGCATCGGGACTTTGTGTGGTAAACGAGGTCTTGCAGATGTCCTTGAAGGTGATGGTCAGCCAGAGCCCGTTGACCCCTTCCCGGGCGAGACGGCTCAAGTATTCATCGGGATAGTAGTCGATGTCGTTCATGAGTTCGTCGATATTGAAGGGCGGGCGTTTGATGGGCCCGAAGAAACAGCGGGAAATGCGGTTTTTCAGCCAGTATTTTTTCGTTTCCTCCCCAATGGGCAGGAAGGGCGTGCACAGTTCTGCGACGCGGTCCATGAAAAAATAGATGCTTCTGCGGATCCCTTCCCGCCCGTTGGATTCCAGCGTAATGCCATCCTCTTTCACGGTCATGCGGAAGTCCTCCCCGGAAAGGGCGGGATCGGAAGATTTGACGATCCTTACGGGCAGTCCTTTCCCGGAGGGAATGTTTGCTTCCCCGAGGAACCGTTCCAGATCGGAGAGGGCCGTTTCCAGACGCTTTTCTTCGTCGGGGAAGGAAAACTGGACATCCAGCCCCTGCAGAAGAGAGACGGTGTTCGGCGCGGGGGAGGCAGAATCGTTCCTGTGGGGGATGAAGGGAACGTGTTTTTTGAGTTCCTTGACGAAGGCAAGTTCTCCCGTGGGGAAGGGGGGCGGCAGATTTTCCGGAGCGTAAATCCTGTTCACGATGTTTTCCTTTCGCTTTCGTTCTTTTGAGTTCGTACCGGAAAATATAGAGCAAAAGACGGAAAAATCAAGGTGAAAACGCAGAAAAACTTTTCTTTTGCTTCCCTGGAAAGGTTAGGAAAGGTTCTGCTCTTCGAAAAGGCGGCACTTTTTTTTGGAAAACGCCCGCCGCTTGAAATGCACGAGAAGGTCTTTGAGTTCCTCCGGGGAGTTGAAAATTTTCTTCTTTGCGGAGTCAAGGTACCACCGCAGGAGTTCGTCCAGCTCCTTTTCCGGCAGAAGCATATCCCGGAAGAAGGTGTGCAG
>JAGAEF010000089.1 GCA_017613255.1 Lentisphaeria bacterium | reverse complement strand
GAAGGATCGAAGCGGTAGAAGTAGGTCTCCTCCATATCGATCTCTTCCGGGGGATTGTCGATGTCGTGCCGGTGGGGGGGATAGCCGGACCAGTTGCCCGAGGGGATCAGGCCTTCCCCGATGTAGAAGTGTTCGGAATCGAACTTTTCATCCAGCATGATGGTGGCGTACCGCAGGAAATTATCTCTTCCTATGGTGATGGTGCGGGTCATTTCCGGCGTGATGACCGTGGGCTTTGCCGTGTCCCGGGAAGCGGGAGACTCGTTGAGCGCAAAATCCATGTCGGTAAGGGCCGTGACGGTGTAGGCGGTACGGCGGGGGAGATACACGGTATGGGGTTTTCCGTCGAAGACGTTCCTGCGTGCCCCCACTTCTCCGAAGGCGAAATTATCTCCCTTCACGGCGCATTTGCCGCCCAGAAGGACCAGGGCGGCTTCGAATTCTCCGGTATTCCCTCTCCAGGAAGTGCCCTCTTTGAGCTGGACGATGCCGAAACGGGTGAGCTTCATATCGAACTGCCCCAGTTCGAACACGTTGTTGTATCCCTGCTGCGGGGCGAGATGGATCAGAAGATCGGGCATAAAAAAGTTCCTTTCCGTCCGGTTACCGGACAACTGTGGTTTCTATGTTCCATGCCCGCGCCAGTGCGAGCAGTTCTTCGGTCAGATCTCCGTACGCCATGGAAAAATGGTGTTCCCAGCCGTTGCGGAGGATTTCATTGCGGAAGGCGTCGCATCCGGCATCGAACCGGACCTTCAGGGGGTTGCCTCTCACGAAAAGATCGGTATCCAGCCCTTCCCCCGTGGCGATCAGCATGCGGAAGTCTCCGCCGTCCCGGGTTTCTCCCAGCCGGGCGAAGGTGACGCGCCCGCTTTTGAGGGGGAATTCGCACACGCACCCTTTGACGCCGCCGCCCCCCACCGTGGAACTGCGCCGGATCCGGGGAGAAAAGGCCTTTTTGCACAGGGAACAGGGCGCCGCTCCGCAGTGCCAGGCTACCCCGCAGTCGCCGTCCAGTTTGATGAGGTCGCAGAAGAAGGGATTCTCCCCGCTCATCTCCCGCATGGCGCTCAGGGTGACCGCCGCGTAAACATCCCCTTCGCAGACGGCGAGAACGCCGTGATTGTTCAGGTGCCCGATGGTGGAACAGAGCGTGATCCCGTACATCTCGTCGGCGATCACTTCCGGCCAGCAGCGCAGGGTCACGGCCCCCAGCATATATTTTTCCTTCATCTCGTTCACGGCGGCGAACAGCGCGGCGGACTTTTCCAGCTGGGCATCGGAGGGCGCGTCGGAGTCGTGGAGGGAAGCATCGTCAAGCAGGATCTTTTTTGCCTCGGCAACCTTTTCCCGGGGCATGTCGTTGGCGAGAGCAACCGCCTCCAGCGCGGTAAGCGGAATGACTTCCGGACCGATTTTGTTGCGCAGAAGCATTTCATCGTAATCCGAAGTGAAAAAGCCGGGGACCCTTCCGCCAATGGAACCGATCCGGAAATCCCGGAGCATGGCTAGGACCCGGGTGACTTTCACGGCCCGTTCCAGCCCCTGCGCCGTGGCCGGATCGGTGATTTCGCCGTGCACGTTGAAGTAAGGGATATAGAGCTTGTAAAGGATGTGGGAATTCATGTTTGCCGCGCAGAAGGAATTGGCGCGGAGGCGCCCGCCTTCGGGGGGAGGCTCCGGAATGGACCAGAGCACCACAGGCGTATGCAGGGCCCGTGCGAAACGGGGAAGCACCACGCCCAGAGCAAAGGAGAGAAGATGGGCCACCACCAGATCGACCCCTTCCCTCTTGCAATGCTCCAGCTCCGCCATGGCGGAAGGTTCGTCTTCGATCATTTTCTCTCCGGATACTACCGTAACTCCCGGCAGGGACGCCAGAAATTTCCGGGATTCTTCCCGCGCCTTTTCCAGTTCGGGATTGGTCCAGTTGGCTTTGGTAAGGGGGAGATAGGCGATTTTCAGTATCTTGCTCATTTTGTCCTTTCCGCTCAGGAAAATTTCCTGAGAAACTCTTCCGTCTGCGCCCGGTCGGGGATGCCCGCTCTTCCGCCCAGTTTCAGACACTTGATGGCGGAGACCGCCGAAGCGAAACGCATGCACTCCATAAGGTCCCGCGTTTCTAGATACCGCACGGCGAAGGCTGCGTGATAGACATCCCCAGCGCCCGTGGTGTCCACGGGTTCGATGCGGAAGGCGGGGCAGTAGAGGATCTTTTCCCCGTCCAGCGCAAAAGAGCCCTCCTTGCCCATGGTGACTCCGGTCACTTCCGCGCCGATCCCGCCCAACTTCAGGAGCGCCTTGCGCAGATCCTGTTCCCCGGAATACTGTCTGGCGAACAGTTCGGAGGCGATAAGGACGGTGACATAGGGGAAAAGCTCCTTTACGCCGTCCCGGAGGGTTCCCGCATCCAGCAGGACGGGGATGCCGTGTTTCCGCGCTTCTTTTGCGGCGGCGAGCGCGGCGGCGGGGTTGTGGCCGTCCAGGTGGAGGATCTTGGCCTGCCGGACCAGTTCCAGATCCACTTCCTCCCCCTTGAGTTCGGGGAGAGTCCCCCTTGTCCAGGCCACGCTCCGCTTGCCCGTGGGGGCATCGATCCAGCAGTAGGCGATGGCGGAAGTGTGCCCTTTGCGGACGATCATGCCGTCCGTAACGACCTTTTCCGACTGGAAATCCCGCAGGATCCATTTTCCTGGTTC
>JAGAEF010000088.1 GCA_017613255.1 Lentisphaeria bacterium | reverse complement strand
GTCCGGGCGGGGGATCTGGAGTGGACCATCCCCCACCCCAAAGGGAAGACGCCCGGCGAAGTGCTCAAATTCCATGCCGGCCCCATTCTGTGGGACGACCCCCTCATGGGGATTTTGTGGCATGAATACAAAGCCGTCATGCCCGACTACTGGGACAAGGCCATTGCCCATTACCGGAAACTGCTGGCCGATCTGGATAAATACATCGACGAACATTCCGGCGAGGCGGAGGAGGATTTCTGCGGCGGAATGGTCATCCATGCCCGGATGCTTGCGGACGTGCTTCTCAGGAAAATGGTCCTCCGCCGGCAGCTGCTCGCCTCCTACGCCAAACGGGATTTCGATACCCTCAACGTCCTGCTTCAGCGCAACATTCCCGACCTTCTGGATGCTCTGGAAGGATTGCAGGAAACCTTCCGCAAAGAGTGGATGAGAAGTTACAAAAGCTGGGGATATGAAGTCGTGGGCATCAAGGTGTCCGGGGTGGCGGAACGGGTGCGGGAGACGGGCCGCAGAATCGAGGAACTTCTGGACGGCACTTCCGAGAGGATCGAGGAGCTGGAAGTTTCCGGCGGCGGAGGCGGCTACGTCTGGGAGAACCGCTACCGCATGATCGCCACGGGCGCATGGTTCATTTGAGAAATACAACGAAAAGGAGAGGCGGATATGGAACAGCGTTTTATCGACATGGCAAAAGAATTCGTGGAGAAGGAAAAGGAGTTTCATCTGGGATTCCTTCCCACAGAGCAGTCCAACCCCCTTACGAAGACTCTGGAAAAGGATTTCCTTGCCGATCCCGTACAGGGAGTGCGCACGCTTCAGAAATGCGACAGAAACGTTCTGGAGATGGTGAAAAGAGTTTTTGCAAGCAAAGAATTTACCGTTCTTTCCGAAACCGTTTTCGAGACGATTTCCAAGGGGAAAAGAGTCATCTTTTCCGGCTGCGGCGCCACCGGGAGACTGAGCATTCTTCTGGAGTGCATGTGGCGGAAGTTCTGCGCGGAAACGCCTGCGCTTGCCAGGTACGCCGACTGTGTGGAAAGCATCATGACCGGAGGCGATTTCGCCCTGATCCGCAGCGTGGAATTTTTCGAAGACTATCACTCCTTCGGGGCAAGACAGGTGCGGGAAGCCCGCATGGGGGAGGGGGATACCCTTGTGGCCATCACGGAAGGCGGGGAGACCTCCTCCGTACTGGGAAGCGTGGCGCAGGCGCTGGAAAACTCCTGCAAGGTATTCCTTCTTTTCAACAATCCCGCCGAGCTTCTTGCTGACCATCTGGAACGCTCCCGTGCCGCCATCCGGGACAGCCGCGTGACCGTGCTGGATCTTTACTGCGGCCCCATGGCGCTTGCGGGCTCCACAAGGATGCAGGCCACCACTTCCGAACAGTTCGTGGCGGGGGCGGCTCTGGAAACGGCCGCCTGCCGTCTGGCGGGGCTGAAGACGCCCGATTATCCCGCGGAGTTCGCCAAATTGCTCTCTTCTCTGGAAAAAGCCGCTCCGGTAATCGCCTCCTACGCCTCCTTCGAGGCGGACGTCTACAGGAACAAGGGGCTGGTCACCTACTTTGCCGACGATTATCTTCTGGACATTTTCACGGATACGACGGAACGGGCCCCCACCTTCATGATCCCGCCCTTCCGCAAGTGCGACGACAAGGTCTCTCCTCTCCCCTGGGCCTTCGTGAAGAACCCCCTCCTTTCCACGGAAGAGGTCTGGGCGAAGGATATGAAGAGAAAACTGCGCTGTCTGGACTGGGACAGCGCGCTTCTCCGGGAAATGGGAGCTCCGGAAAACATCGCGAAGAATCCCCCCGCCATCTCCGCTTCCGAGATGGTGAAGATCCGCGTGGGAAAGGAGGATCTGGAGGAAAGATATGCAAAGAACGCCTCCGCCGCCGTCCTCATCACCGTGGGGGAAAACGTTTCTCCCGCGCTGGAAAAGGCCTTTGAGGAACTTTCTCCCCGCTTCCAGCGCCATACCCGTCTCTCCATCGGCGGAAGCAAAGGAGACCTCGTCATTGCCTGCGAAATTCCCTCTTCCCCCTTCACGCTTCTGGGGCACATGGCGCTGAAACTTGTCCTCAACACCATCTCCACGGGGACCATGGTCCTTCTGGGCCGGGTGGCGGGCAACTGGATGAGCTGGGTGGACTGCACCAACAAGAAACTGCTGGACCGGGGGACCCGCCTTGTCTGCGAGCTGGCCGGTCTGGATTATCCCACGGCCTGCGCCATGATCTTCGAAGCTCTGGACGAGATCGGGAAAAAAGGCGTTTCCAAGGGCTTCGAAAAGCCTTCCGCCGTGCAGGTCGTGCTGAACAAGCTCAAAAAGAAGTAAAAATACCGAGGATAGCCGGAGGAACATTTCCGGCAGGGGCACGTTTATGGAAGAATATATCGGGAAATGGGTTTCCGCCGCGCCGGATCCGGCAAGGGAGCGGAAAAGGAGAAAGTTCGTGCGGGATCTTTTCGCCCTGCTGGATCTTGTTCCTTTCCGTTCCGCAAAGACGGCTGTTCCTCTTCTGGCGGGGGACTCCCACACGGGACTTGCCCGCTCCGGCAATGAGGACTGTTATCTTTTCGTGAAGGGCGACGGGATCATCCCTACGGCAGCGCTCGTTGCCGACGGGATCGGCGGCCACCGCAACGGGGATATCGCCAGCGGACTACTGGTACGGCTTTTCCTCAGGAAATGGCGCGAATATACGGGGGAAGAGAGAAAGTACACGTTGAGAAGCCTCTCGGATTTTCTCAAGGAGCTTTTCCTTTTCATCAACAACGCCATTGCCGGGATCAACGAACATTCCGCGGCGGCCTGCCCCATGGGAACCACCCTCGTTTCCGCCGTATTCTACCGGAATTACCTCATCTCCTTCCATGCCGGGGACAGCCGCATCTACCGCGTCCGGAAGGGGCGGATCACCCAGCTCACTTCAGATCACAGCGCGGCGTGTTCTCCTTCCGCTCTTTCCGCCTGCGCGGGCGGTCAGGGGAAAGGGGAGGGGGCCGACGGCTCCTCCTCCAATGAGTCGGAGTCCCGGACCGTGATTACCCGGGCCGTGGGCATGAAAATGAACCGCCGTCCCGAGTACAATCTTTTCTCCGTAAAAAAAGGGGACCGCTTCGTGCTGTGTTCCGACGGGCTTTCCCTGCATTTGTCTTCCGAAGAGATCGGAAAGATCGTTCTGGACGCTCCCGCGCCGGCCAAGGCGGCCAATACCCTGCTGAATACCGCACTCCGGCGGGGCGGCAGGGACAATGTGACCGCCGTCTGCGCGTTCTTCTGAAAATCGGGTTCCGAGACAAAAAAAGCCCCCGGCAATGACGCCGGAGGCTTTTGCTTTTCGGGGGGCGTTTTTACCTCAGTTCCACGCCCAGACCTTCCGCAAGTTTTGCCCGCAGTTTTTCATGCTCCTTATTGACTTCTTCGTCCGTAAGGGTGCGGTCCTCACACCGGAAGGTGAGAGTATAGGCCATGCTCTTTTTGCCCTCTCCCAGCTGTTCCCCCTGGAAGATGTCGAAGATCTTCACATCCGTGAGATACTTGACTCCCGCTTTGCGGATGAAATCCGTGACGGCGGCGTGTTCCAGAGAGAGCGGCGCCAGAAACGCCACGTCCCGGGAGGTGGAGGGGAAGGAGGGAAGTTCCTTGTAAAGGATCTTTTCCGTTTCCGCTTCCAGAAGGACGTCCGCCTGGAAGACAGCCGCAAAAAGCGGGGAAGCAAGACGCATGCCCTTGGTGAGTTTCTCGTTCACTTTCCCCAGAACGCCCGCTTCCTTCCCGCCGATGAGAAGTTTTGCGGCACAGCCTTTGACGAATCTTGCGTCGGTGCAGGCTTCGAAAACGGCGTTTTTGATCTTCCGAGATTCCAGAATGCTTTCCACGGCCCCTTTGAGGTCGAAGAAATCGAATTGTTCCGTCCGTTCCGCACAGTACCGTTCCGGGTGTCTCGTGCCCGTGAGGAGCACGGCGATCTCGTCCCGTTCCTCGGGGAATTTTGCCTTGTTCGCGCAGAAGACGTGGCCGATCTCGAAGAGGGCCAGATCCGTATTCTTCTGGAAGATGTTGCGCTTGACCGTGGCCAGCATCCCCGGCAGAAGGGACGCGCGCAGCACCGCGAAATCCGGACTGATGGGATTGTTGACCTTGAGAAGATCTTCCGGGGCGACGGAGGGGTCGCCGAGAGCGGATTTTTCGTCGATGAAGCTCCCGTTGACGCATTCGCAAAGCCCAGCGGCGATGAACTCCTGCCGCAGTTTCTCCATTTTCGCATAGGAGTCGGCGCTGTAGGGCAAGATCCTTGTGGCATGAACGGGAATGTCGGGAAGCTTGTCCAGCCCGTAGATGCGGGCGATCTCCTCGGCAAGGTCGGCGCCTTCTTTGATGTCCGCCCGGAAGCCCGGCACGGTGACCAGACAGGTGGCGTCGTTCGTGATATCGGAAACCAGAAGACCCAGTTTCCGGAAGATGTCGATCATTTCCTCGTTGGAAGGATTCATGCCCAGAAGGGAGCGGATCTTGTCGAACCGGCAGAGGATGCGTTTCCTTTCCTCGGGCCGGGAGCGCACGTTGACCAGTTCGCTGACCAGACTTCCTCCGGCAAGTTTGAGGATCAGCCCCGCCGCACGGTTGCTGGCGTTTTCGATCATTTCCGGATCCACGCCCCGCTCGAAGCGGTAGGAGGAATCGCTGGAAAGCCCCAGTTTCCGGGAGGTGGCCCGGATGCTGGAGGGGAGGAAGTAGGCGCTTTCCAGAATGACCTCCTGCGTGTCGGGCATGACTCCGCTGTACTCTCCGCCCATGATCCCGGCTATGGCAACGGGTTTGACCTTGTCGGCAATGACCAGCATGGAGTCGTCCAGCGTGTATTCCTTGCCGTCCAGAGCAACGATCTTTTCCCCCTCGGCGGCTTTCCGCACCACGATCTTTTTTCCTTCCAGAAAACGGCTGTCGAAGGCGTGCAGAGGTTCTCCCAGCTCCATCATCACGAAGTTGGTGACGTCCACGATATTGTTGATGGGGCGGATCCCCACGGCGTTGAGTCTTTCCTTCAGCCATGCGGGGCTTTCCCCCACCTTCACGCCCCGGATCACTCTTGCGGTGTAGTGGGGGCACAGTTCCCTTTCCCGGACCTCCACAAGATCATTCCAGCTTTCCCAGCCTTCCACGGCGGGGACGCTTGTATCGGGGAAGCGGCGTTTGCCGCCCAGAAGGGCGCCTACATCCCTGGCCACGCCCCAGTGGGAGAGCCAGTCGGGACGGTTGGGGGTGATCTCCACGGTGTAGACCGTGTCGGGGGTCACGTACTGGGAAAAATCCATGCCCGCGGGCAGTTCGTCGGGCAGGATCATGAGTCCCCCGTGATCCTCGCTCAGGCCCAGCTCCCTTTCGCTGCACATCATGCCGAAGGATTCCACGCCCCGGAGTTTGCAGGGCTTGATGACGAAGGGTTTTCCCCCTTCCGGATCGGGAAAAGAAGTCCCTTCCAGCGCCAGTGGCACGGTTTTGCCCGCGTCGCAGTTGGGCGCTCCGCAGACGATCTGGAGCACGCCCTTGCCGGAATCCACCTTGCAGATGGAAAGGTGGTCGGAGTTGGGGTGGGGGGTGCGCTCCAGGATCTTGCCCACCACGATCCCGGCGGGGATCTTGCCCCTTTCCGTGATCTCTTCGACTTCCAGACCCGCCATGGTCAGGGAATCGGCAAGCGCTTTGGGATCTCCCTCGAAGGAGATGTACTCTTTCAGCCAGTTCAAAGATATTTTCATTTTCTCTCCTCAAGGGTTCTTTAGAATTGCTTCAGGAAACGAAAATCGTTTTCGGAGAAGAGCCGCAGGTCGCCGATGCGGTATTTCAGCATGGTGAGCCTTTCGATCCCCATGCCGAAGGCGAATCCCTGCCACTCTTCGGGGTCGATGTCCACGTTGCGCAGCACATTGGGGTTGACCATGCCGCAGCCCAGGATCTCCAGCCAGCCGGAGTTCTTGCAGACTCTGCACCCTTTTCCTCCGCACATGACGCAGGAAAAATCGCACTCGGCGGAAGGTTCGGTGAAGGGGAAGAAGTGGGGCCGCATGCGGATGGTGACGCCTTCGCCGAAAAACTCGTTGGCAAAAGCCTTCAGGGTGCTTTTGAGGTCCGCCAGCGTCACGTGTCTGTCCACGTAGAGTCCTTCGATCTGATGGAAATGGACACCGTGGGTGGCGTCGGGGGTATCCCTGCGGAAACAGCGTCCGGGGGAGACGATGCGGATGGGCGGCTTTTGAGCAAGCATGGTGCGGATCTGCACGGTGCTGGTCTGCGTGCGCATCAGTCTTCCGTCATCGAAATAGAAGGTGTCCTTGGGGTCTCTGGAGGGGTGATCGATGGGGGCGTTGAGCTTGTCGAAGCAGTTCGCCACCGTTTCGATCTCCGGGCCCGCGGCGACCGTGAAGCCCATCCTGCGGAAGATGGCGCAGCATTCGTCGATGGTCTTCGTCACGGGGTGCTGGGTCCCCATGGGCCATTTCCTGCCGGGCAGAGTCACGTCCACGCTTTCCGCGGAAGAAGCGCTTTCTCCCAGACGCTCCTTGGCCTCCTCCATGCATTTGGCCACCAGCGCTTTCGCCTCGTTGAAGGCTTTTCCCGCGGCGGGTTTGTCCTCCTTGGGAATCTTTCCCATCATGGGGGCAAGCGCGGTAATGGAGCCGTTCCGCCCCGTGAACTTCACTTTTGCGTTCTCGATCTCGGCGGCGCTGGAGGCTGCGGCAAACTCCTTTTCCACCGCTGCGGAGATCTTGTTCAACTTTTCGAGCAATTCGTTCAGCATTGTCTGTCCTTCTTTTCAAGACCGAAACCCTTTTCCGGACACGTTTTTTCTCGTGCGGAAAATGAAAAAGCGGGACTGCCGAAAAACACGGCATCCCGCAAAAAGATCAGAGATCAGCAGAAAATTCAGCAGGAAGCCTTGGCTTTTTCCACCAGGGCCTTAAAGGCTGCTTCATCATTGACCGCCAGATCGGCGATGACTTTTCTGTTGATGTCGATATTGGCCTTCTTGAGACCGTTCATGAGCTTGCTGTAGGTGAAATCCAGCATACGGCAGGCGGCATTGATCCGGACGGTCCAGAGTCTTCTGAACTGGCGCTTTTTCTGCTTGCGCCCGACATAGGCGTGGGATTCCGCTCTGTCTACGGCATCATAGACGGTACGGATCCGTTTGGACCTTGCACCGTAAAACCCTTTTGCCCGCTCCAAAGCGCGGCGCCGGCGTTTTCTCGAAGGAACTGCACATGTAACTCTCATTTCAATTCTCCCTTGTCAAGATTGCACATCAGCCGTAAGGCAGAGCCTTGGCAATGCGTCTCAGCTGAGCGGACGGCATGACCGCGTCTCTTCTCATGTGGCGTTTTCTCTTGCCGCTCTTGCCTGTCATCAGGTGACGGCGGCCGGGCTTGGCAAACAGGAATTTCCCGGAGCCTGTGCGTTTCAATCTCTTTGAAATGCACTTTCTCGTTTTCAGTTTCGGCATCGTTTTTCTCCTTGCTTTTGCGTTAAAGAGTATTCCCACCGGGCCGGCAGATGCCAGTCAGCCGTGCCTCAGTGCCCCGCAGCCTTCGGATTGAAGGACATGCAGATATTTTTTCCCAGAAGCTTCGCAGGGGCGTCCACCGTCCCGCACGCTTCCAGGCTTTCCGTAATCTTCTGAACCAGATCGAATCCCATTTCCGGATGGGCCATTTCCCGTCCCTTGAAGGTGATGGTGACCTTGAGCTTGCAGCCGTCCTGAAGGAACTCCGTAGCGTGGGCGATCTTCACCTCGTAATCGTGGGTATCGATATGCAGCCGGAACTTGATCTCCTTGACCTTCTGCGCCTGCTGATTCTTCTTCTGGTCCTTGAGCTTCTTCTTCTGTTCGTAGCACAGCTTGCCGAAATCCATGATCTTGCACACGGGCGGCACGCTGTTTTCCGAAACGACCACCAGGTCGAGCCCCGCGTTTCTCGCCGCCTGACAGGCGGGAAGCAGTCTCATGAGACCCAGCTGTTCTCCGTTGGGACCGATGACCCGAAGTTCCTTGTCGCTGAACAGGCGATTGTCGGGTTTCAGCAGTTTGTTTGCAATACCAGTACTAATGGGAAGTTCCTCCGGTTGTTGATTTGTCCGCGCCGGCCTTTTCCGGCGCAGGCGTATACAATAGCACGCTTACAGCTTGTTGTCAAGCTCGTTTTGCAATTTTTTCACGAAAGTTTCCAGATTCATGCTTCCCAGCTGGTCTTCCCTGCGGGAACGCACGGAAATGACGTTCTCTTCCATCTCCTTGTCGCCGGCAATGGCCATGAAGGGTACGCGCATATTCCTGGCCTCCTTGATCTTGGCGCCCAGACTTGCGCTCTTGAGGTCGCAGCTTGCCCGGACTCCCGCCTTCTTGAGTTCGTCGACGATCTTGAGGCAATACTCTTCCTGCCGTTCGGTAATGGGAATGACCCGCACCTGTTCGGGGGCAAGCCACAGGGGAAACGCCCCCGCATAGTGTTCGATGAGGATCCCGAAGAACCGTTCCAGGGAGCCGAAGAGGGCCCGGTGGACCATGTAGGGCTGATGGTGCTGACCGTCTTCGCCCACATAGTAGATGCCGAACCGCTCCGGCAGATTGAAGTCGAACTGGATGGTGGAGGTCTGCCACTCCCGTCCGATGGCGTCCTTGATCTTCAGGTCGATCTTGGGGCCGTAGAAGGCGCCTCCGCCTTCGTCCACCTCGTACTCCAGCCCGCACTTGCTTATGGCGTTGACCAGAGACTTCTGCGCCTGTTCCCAGCGGGCCTGTTCGCCCACGGACTTTTCCGGCCGGGTGGAAAGATAGGCCTTGACCTCCTTGAAGCCGAAGGTCCTCCAGATGTACAGACAGAACTGCAGGACCTCCTCGATCTCCGACTCGATCTGTTCCGGGGTGCAGATGATATGGGCATCGTCCTGGGTGAATCCTCTCACCCGCATGAGGCCGTGGAGCACGCCGCTCTTTTCATAGCGGTACACCGTCCCCAGTTCGGCCCAGCGGCAGGGAAGCTCCCGGTAGGAGCGGATGCGGGCCTTGTAGATCTCGATGTGGAAGGGGCAGTTCATGGGTTTGGCGTAGTAGTCGATCTCGTCGATCTCCATGGGGGAGTACATGCTCTCCTTGTAGAATCCCAGATGCCCGGAAGTTTCCCACAGGTTCGCCCGCCCGATATGGGGGGTGTAGAGCAGTTCATAGCCGTGTTTGATGTGTTCCGCCCGCCAGAAGGTTTCGATGATGTTGCGGATGAGCGCTCCCCGGGGATGCCACAGGACGAGTCCGGGCCCCACAGTCTCGGAAATGCTGAAGAGCTCCAGTTCCTTCCCCAGTTTGCGGTGGTCCCGTTTTTTCGCCTCTTCCACCTTGGTCAGGTATTCCCGGAGCGCCTTGCGGTCGGCAAAGGCCGTGCCGTAGATGCGCGTGAGCATGGGATTGCTCTCCTTGCCCCGGTAGTAGGAGCCGGCCAGCGAGAGGAGTTTGAATGCGCCTATATCGGAGGTGTTGTCCACATGGGGCCCTCTGCACAAATCCGTGAAATCGCCGTTCCGGTAGAAGGTGATGGTCTCCCCTTCGGGGATGTCGGCAAGGCGTTCCAGCTTGTAGTTCTGCTTCCTTTCCGCAAGGAGCTTTGCCGCCTCTTCCCGGGTGAGCTCCATTCTTTCGAAGGGGCTCTTCTTCGCGGCAAGTTCCGTCATCTTCTTTTCGATCTTTTCCAGATCCTCGGTCACGGGACGGTTTTCTCCGAAGTCGAAGTCATAATAAAAACCATCTTCCGTGGCGGGCCCGATATCGAATTTCACATCCGGGTACAGTTCCTGAACGGCGGAAGCCAGCAGATGGGCGGCGCTGTGCCGTATCGTTTCCAGTGAAAAAGCCATTTCTCATCCTTTTCGTTGTGGCGGGCCTTTCGGGGGACCGCTGTTTTCGTGTAAAAAATCCTTTTAAATATAACGCGGAAGCGTCAAAAAAGCAAATCTTCTTCCGAAAAAAGCCTCTTTTTCCTCCCGTTTTCCCTCCTCTCTCCCGGAGAAAGACGCTTTCCGGGAGGTGTTCCCTTGCTTTTTTGCCGGGGAAAGTGTATATTGGAGGAAAACTGCCCGGACCGTACCGGAGGACCAAAGGAAAACAAGGAGCGGACATGGAAAAAAAGTGGTACGAAAGAGACTTGCGCAGACTTCTGGTGGATATGCACATTCCCGACTGGGACGAACGCTTCCTGAAGGATTTTTCGGCGGAAAACTATGCTCGCATGATGAAAAAGGCGGGAATCACCTGCGCGGAGATCTATGCGGGAAACTGTCTGGGATTGTGTCTTTTCCCCTCGGAAACGGGGTTCGTCCACAAACAGCTCAAGGGGAGGGATATTTTCGGCGAGACCCTGAACGCCTGCCGGAAAGAGGGTCTGGACGTGCAGATCTACTTCAACGTCTACCACAGAAGCGCCTTCGAGGCCCATCCCGACTGGCGCATGATCGGGCCCGGCGGAAAAAACACACGGGAACTGGGCTTCGGCGGAGGCCGGTTCGGGCTCTGCTGCATCAATTCTCCCTTCGGGGACTTTTTCCTCAAGATCATTGCCGAACTGGATTCCAAATACGAGAGCGCGGGATACTGGATCGACATGCTGGGCTGGTGGTCGGTGATCTGCCGCTGCGACTCCTGCAAAAGGAGATTCCGGGAGGAGACGGGGTACGAGATCCCCGAAAAGATCTCCTGGAACGATCCCGTGTTCAACCGTTTCGTCTCCTGGCGCGCTTCCGTTCTTGCGCAGTTCGCCCGTAAAATCGTCGATACGGTCAAAAAGAATCACCCGGAACGGACCGTGACCATCCAGTCCGCCAGCGTTGCGGGCGGCTGGAACGGCGGCATGTCGGAAGCGTTCGTTCAGGCAAGCGAATACCTTGCCGGGGACTTTACGGGGGACTCCGTCGAACAGTCCGTCATCTGCAAACTCTTTTCCGCCCTTTCCAAAAACCGGCCCATGGAGTTCATGACGCCCCGGTGCGAGACTCTTGTCCACCACACCACCACCCGTTCTTTCGAAAACATGCTTATGCGGGGGTACGCCGCCATCGCCAATGCGTCCGCCTTCACCCTCATCGACGCCATCGACCCCGACGGAGGGCTGGATGAACGCTTCTACGAAACGGCAGGCTCGATCAATGCCGAGTATAAAAAATACGAAAAATACGTTTCCGGAAACGCCGTCCCGCTTGCGGACGCCGCCATTTATTATGAATTCGAGTCCATCAACACGGATCTGGAAGAACCCGTCTCCCGGGACGACGTGAAGAGCGCCGCAACCTTACAGGGCCCGATCCGCAAGAATCTTGCCCGGTGTCTGGGGGAAAACCACCTTCTTTTCACCTTTACGGGAAATTTCGAAAAAGACCTTTCGCGTCACCCCCTCCTGATCCTTTCCGATGCGGCAAGACTGAACGCTTCCGAGTGTGAAAAGATCCGGCGCTATGTGGCGGAAGGGGGAAAGCTGTACGTTTCCGGAAGCACTTCGCTTTTCGATCCGCGGACGGGGAAAAGGGAGGACTTTTTTCTTGCGGACGTTTTCGGCGTGCACTTCCGGGGAAAGACGGAGCGCTGCACCTACATAGCCCCC
>JAGAEF010000087.1 GCA_017613255.1 Lentisphaeria bacterium | reverse complement strand
GCGAACCTGATTGCGGATCTGCGCACGCCGCTGGTCTGCTCTTCTGATCATAACTCTCCTTACGCTTTGAGGGGTCCGAAAATATTGCCGTACATCTTCCGGTTCAGCGATTCCACGAAGGCGCTCACTTTCGTGAAGGTGCTGCAGGGGTCGGTGGTCTGGTCCATGCAGTCGCCGTCCAGCCGCAGAAGGGGAAGATTGATCTTTTTGAGCTCCTCCTGCAAGTGCTTGGAAAAACAGCTGTCCGCCAGAGAACAGCGGCCGAATCCGTGATTGTAGAGGATACAGCCGTTGAGGCGGGATTCCGTAGCATTCTGCCGGATATACTCCACCCGCAGTTTGGGGTCCAGATACCCCACGGTAAGCAGTTTTCTGGCCAGCGACCGGTAGGGATCGTCGGGATCCAGCTCCGCCCAGTCCACGAAATTCACCTCTTCGAAAACGATGGGGGCGTTGCAGGCAAGCTCGATGAAGTCCAGAAGTTTCGTATCGTAGAAGGGGGGCAGATGCAGCCACAGGATCCGGTGGGTCTTCTGTTTGTCCAGCCCCAGTTTTTCCAGAACTTCCCTTCGGGCCAGCAGATCCTCATAGAACTGCTTCTGGATGTCCACAAGTTCCTGTTTGCCCCACAGCTGGGAAAAGAGCACCGCATTGTACACGGCTTCCGCGCCCCGGAGAAGCGGGGGACTCGCCCACCGCAGGCGGTTGCACTTCTTGCTGATGGAAGCCGCCTCGTTGGAAAGGTGGCATGCCTCCGCAAGGCGCCCTTCATCCAGCTTTCTCCCGAAAGCCTTTTCCATGCGCGCCACGGCGGCTTTCAAGCCGTCCGCCACCACCTCGATGGTGTTGGCGCTTTCGATGCGCACGGGGGTCTGCAGGGAGAAGAAATTCTCCATGAAATTGTTTTCCCTTGCCAGATCCTGAAAGATCCTTTCCCCCTGCTGACAGGGCTGGGAGGTGGAAACGGCAAAGTCCGCCTTGGGCAGTTCCACGCCTTCCAGAACCCGCAGGAAAGAGCAGGTTTCCGCGGAAAAGCCCTTGTAGGCCGCCACATCCAGAGCCTTCCGGACCCGTTTGGCGTTTCTGGCGAACAAGGCGGCATAGGTTTCCAAAGTAAGGATCCGCGTATCGAAGGCGTTGAGGATCTCCGTGGGGAAGAAGAGGTTCCGCCAGACCACAGGACGCCCGTCGGAGGAGCGCCCCAAAAATTCCCTTCTTGTGGAAGAGGCCCGCATGGTGACGGATTTCAGCGGAATATCGGGATAGAAGGTCTTCTTTTCTTCCAGACGGTCCTTGAGTTCGTAATTCTTTCTGGCAAGGCAGGCGGCGCCCAGCGCCCCCATGACCTTGTGGTATTCGGGAATGACGATGTTGTTCCCGGAGATCTCCTTGAGGTAGTAGGCCACCGCCCGGTTGGAGGCGACTCCTCCCTGAAACAGGATGTCCCCCTTGTAGGAGAACAAAATCTCGCCCACGCCGGAGATGATGGTGCGGGCCTGCGCCCGGCAGGCGCCGGCGATGATCTCCCCGATGGGGTAGCGGTTCTTGAACTTGTTGATGGAAGTGGCGCTCAGGACGGCGCAGACGCTGGAAAATTCCAGCCGGGAGTCGTAATTGACCTTTTCCGCCATCTCCTCCACGGGAATCCCCAGCTTCAGGGCCACGGAGTCCAGAAATGCCCCCGTGCCCGCCGCGCAGATCCCGCTCATCTTGGAGACCCACATCTGCATGGATTCGTTGTAGAGCATGGCCTTGGAGTCCTGCCCGCCCACGTCCAGAATGGCCTTGCAGTCGGGATAGAAATGGAGAGCGCCCGCCACATGGGCGGAAACTTCGCTGACATGGAAATCGTAGGGGATGAAACGGTCCAGATCCTCCACGATCTGGCTCCCGGTGACCCCGGTAAAAAGGATATCCTCCCTCGTCACGCCCGCTTCGGAAAGGAACTCGTCCACGATGGCCTTCAGCGAGCCCAGATTGCAGTGTCCGCAGTTGGAACAGTGCCCGGAACAGGTGAGTTTCGCCGACTCCACGGGTCTGGTCCGCTGGTAGGTGGAATGCTTCACCGTGCCGTCTCCGGCAAGAAGCACCGCCTTGATGGTGGTGGAACCTATATCGACCCCCAAGAAATATTTATTTTCCATTGACTGCCTTTTCTCTCCCGCAACGCCGGGAAGATCATCTTTATCTTTTAAACTATACACCGCAAACGTCCATTTGTCCAGCTGAAAATGCTTCCGCGAATGAAAATATTCCATTTTCGGGCAGTATTGCGGTGTTGTCTCCGGGAAGAGAGATCGGCAAACCAATAGGGCGTTCCCTCACGGGAAAAAAATGGCAACCCCGTCAGGATTCGAACCTGAACTAACTGGACCAAAACCAGTTGTGCTGCCGTTACACCACGGGGTTGCGGGAAAAAAGCCCTTTAAGATACCACGAAACGGAGGCAAAGTCAATCCCCGGACACCAAAAAGTACGAAAAAACCCTTGTCCCGCAACATTCGGACAGCAAGGGACGCACAAAGGCAATTACGGCGCGTCTTTCCCCCACAAGTAGTGCTCGATGGGAAGAAGCTCCTCTACGCTGTGGTCTTTGCGGATGAGGAAGTGGTCGATCACTTCATTTCCTTCCCGCTCTTCGGCGACGGCCTTGACCTCGATCGCCTCTTGCGTCACTTTCACAAGGAAAGCGGAAGAGTGGATCCCGGAGGGAGGAACGATCTCCTTTGCCACGTCCGGCCCGTCGGCGGTTATGGTGGGAAAACTGTACTCTTCCGGCGTCACCGCGGGCTGGGGCGGAAAACGGATGGAGGCGCATTCCCTCTTCAGCGGCACGGTGCGGATATAATGATGGATGTGGCCGCAGATCCACAGATGGATGGGCACGGCAGGCACTTTTCCCCGGAAATATTCGTCCGTAAGGAACCGCATGTTGGGATTGAGGAAACGGAACTGGTCGATATGGCCGTGGGAGGCCCCGTGGGCAAGGACGATGCGAAACGGCGCGGAAAGAAAGGCGGGACTTTTTACGGCACGGTCCACAAAGGCCTTTTCCTCCGCAAGAAACGCTTCATCGCAGTTGTAGCGGAAGACGGGATTTTCCCCTCCCCCCTTCTGATCCGTCCAGGAATCCAGCGCAAGGAAGGAGGCCGCCCCCTGCCGGAAACTCGTAAAGGAATTTCCCTCCGGAGAGCCGAAAAAGCCGTTCCAGAGCCAGGAAGCGTTTCCCCGCAGTTCATGATTGCCCCGGACAAGGACAAGGGGGATATGGTCCGCCCCCAGAAGCTGAAAGGAGTCGATCATGCCGGAAAGGGCATCCCTTTCGAAATCCTCGATCCCCCAGATCATGTCTCCCAGAGAGACGATGAAGTCGCACTTTTCCGCCCCGCAGAGCCTGCCGTATTTTTCCATGAGGAAATCCCGCTTCTCCTGCGGGAACTGGAGATCCGCCAGCACAAGGAAGGTGTACTCTTTCCTTTCTTCGGAAAAGACAGCAAACGAGGACTCCTTCACAATGGTCTCTTCCTCCCGGAAAAGCGGGAAGACGCCCGCCCTGTAAAAATATTTTGCCCCCGGAACAAGGCCTTTCAGGTGGAAAATATGTTTTTTCTCCCCGCCTGCGACCTGCCCGCCGGAAGTCTGGAAGACCTTCTTCCACTCTTTCTCCCCCTCTTTCCGGTACTCCACAAAGGCCGCGCAGGGGACGGAGGAAATGAAAGAAACGGTGATTTTCCCCACATCCGCATTGGTCAGAAACGGCCCGTGGGAGATGAAAAGTTCTTCAGCCATTTTTGAGTTCCTTTCCTCTTCTTTTCAGGATCTTTTCCGCAATGCAAACATTGCATACGGCAATGCCCAGACGGGAGGCGAAAGAAAAGACATCCGGGAGATTCCCGTACACATGGGAAGGTTTATGGGCGTCGGAACCCGCCGCGGCGGGAATGCCGTATCCGGCGAAAAGTTTCCAGAAGGGTTCATAGGGATAGGGGTGCCGCACGGTCCCGTCCGGATAGGTGATCTCCTTCTTTCTCAGCCCGTAGGCGTTGATTTCCAGAGGGACTCCCGTTTCCGCCGAACACTCTGCGATTTTCCGGAAGGACTTTTCCACGGTGGAATTCCATTGGTCGATGGAGCCTGCCACCATATCCGGGTGGGTGATGAAATCGAAAAGACCGCTTTTCATCAGAAAGACCGTCTTTTCCGCAAAAAGGTCCACGATCTCCTCCTTGTGATGAGCGTTCGCCCCGGCGTAAATGCAGTTTCCGGAAGCATCATGGACAAAGTGCGCCCCCGCGGCAAGAAAATCCAGATCCAGACGCTCTTTGAGCTCCTTTTGACAGAAATCAAGGGAGTATCGGGGATCCAGATCCACCTCCAGCCCGGCAAGAAGGGTGAGGGAGGGAAAAAGCGCTCTTGCTTCCTCGATCTCCTGCCGGTACGCTTCCAGTTCCCCGTAAGCCATCCGCGTTCCGCCGTAGCGTTCGTCGGGAAAAGGGGAGTGTTCCGCAAAGCCCAGAACCTTCAGGCCCGCTTTCACGGCTTCCCGGCAATACTCCTTCACCGTGCCCTCGGCGTGTTTGCAGCGGAAGGTGTGGGTGTGCAGATTGACTTCGTTTTCTCTCATTTTTCCACCTCGAAAGTTTCCCGGAGCGTTCCGGTCTCCAGGGAAACGCTTCCCCCCTCCTCCCCGAACAGGGCAAGGATCATGGCGTGCCCGTTATGGAGGGAGACAAAGTTCCTTTTGAAAGGAAGGAGCGAACAGCTGTCCCCGTTGTCCACGCCCACAAGCGTTCCGTTTTTCAGGGAGAAGCGGAAAAGATCGTCCGCCTTTTCCACGATCCTGCCTGCGGAGTCGGTCATAAAGAGTTCGATGAAGGCGTAAAACCCCTTCCGGGCTCCTCTATATTCCTTTTCCACCTTGACGGCAATGCGGCAGGGCCCGTCCGGCGTCTCCCGGCGCGCCCGGGCCGCTTCACGTCCCTGCACATCGAAGCCTGCCGCCTCCAGGATCCCTTTTTCGAAGAGGACGCTTTCCCAGACGAAACGGCTTCCGGCACGGGGCTTTTTCCTCCGCCCCAGACTTTTCCCGTTGAGGAAAAGTTCCACCTCATTGCAGGAGGAAAAGACATGCACGGGGATCCTTTCTCCCTCCTTCCACTCCCAGTGCGGAAGAATATGCAGGACGGGAGGGGTCCCCTCACGGTGCCATTGGGCCGCATAGAGGTACGCCCGGTCCTTGGGGAGCCCGGCAAGATCGAAAAGCCCCCACGCGGAACTGCGCGCCGGATACGGGAAGGGGAACGGCTCCCCCAGATAGTCGAAGGCGCACCAGGCGAATTCCCCCGCCATGAAGGGATTTTCCTCCAAGGAAGCGAACATGCTTTCGGAGGAACAACTCCATCCTGCGTGTTCCACGGCATAGGCGGAACTGTAGAAGGGCTTTTTCGCATCCTTTTCCTCTACGGGAAAGTAATACTCCCCCCGGGAGGTGTTGACCGCCGCCGTTTCCGAGCCCAGAAGCGGCTTGGAGGGGAAACGGGCGTGAAGAAGGGGATAAAGGTCGGGCTTGTCATTGAACCCGATCACATCCAGTTTTTACGCGAAACCGTGAAGGAATCCGTATTCCACCGCCTGCTG
>JAGAEF010000086.1 GCA_017613255.1 Lentisphaeria bacterium | reverse complement strand
GTCCAACCATGAAGGTGATCTGGTGGACAGGATCGGAAACGCCAAAAAGGAGGGCGTGGACGGCATCGTCATCAATCCCGCCGCCTATACCCACACCAGCATCGCCATAAGGGACGCCATCGAGGGCGTAAGTCTCCCCGCCGTCGAGATCCATCTCTCCAACATCCATGCCCGGGAGGAGTTCCGGCATGTTTCCATGACCGCACCCGTATGCATCGGCCAGATCGCGGGTCTGGGGCCGGACGGATACGAGTGGGCCCTGCGGGCCATGGTGCGGCATCTCTCCCAAAAAGAAAAGAACGTGAAAAAATAAAACATTCCACCGAAAAAGGAAGGAAACAAAATGAAAATCGACGAGATCAAGACCATTGTCAAACTCATGTCTGAAAACGATCTTACCGAATTCCGCATCGAGTGCGAAGATATGCATCTCTGCCTGAAAAGAGGCTCTGCCCAGAGTGCCGTGATTCCCCAGAGCGTTCTTTCCGTGCCCGCCCCCATCCCCGTGAGCGCGCCTGCGGCAACGCCGGCTCCCGCCAAGGAAAAGGAAGAGGCTCCCGCGGAAGCTTCTCCCATTCCCGCCGACTCCTCCAAGATCATCGAATCCCCCATCGTGGGGACCTTCTACCGCTCCGCCTCTCCGGGCGCGGATCCCGTGGTGAAAGTGGGCAGCAAAGTGGATCCCGAAACCGTGGTGTGCATCATCGAAGCCATGAAGGTCATGAACGAGATCAAGGCGGAAAAATCAGGCGTCATCAAGGAGATCCTTGTGGAAAACGGCCAGCCCGTGGAATTCGGACAGCCCATTTTCGTGCTTGAATAAGTGTTCCGGGAGAAATTCTCATGTTCAACAAAGTCCTTATTGCCAACCGGGGAGAGATCGCGCTGCGGATCATCCGCGCCTGCCGCGAACTGGGGATCAAGACGGTGGTGGCGTATTCCAAGGCGGACGAAAATTCCCTGCCCGTGAAACTTGCGGATCAGGCCGTCTGCATCGGTCCCGCCCCCGCCGCGGAAAGCTATCTGCAGATCGAGCGTCTCATCGGCGTTTGCGAGATCTGCGACGTGGACGCCATCCATCCCGGCTACGGTTTCCTCTCGGAAAACGCCCATTTCGCGGATGTGTGCGCCTCCTGCAACATCACCTTCATCGGCCCCGGTGCGGACCAGATCCGCGCCATGGGAGATAAATCCAATGCGAGAAGCACCATGCGCAAGGCGGGAGTCCCGGTGACCCCCGGCAGTACCGGGATCATCGCAAGCGAGGAAGAGGCGCTGAAGATCGCCCACACTCTCAAATACCCGGTGATCGTCAAGGCCTCCGCTGGGGGCGGCGGAAGAGGCATGCGCATAGCCCACAGCGACCCCAGCCTCATTCAGGGCTACCACGCCGCCTGCACGGAAGCGGAAAAGGCTTTCGGCAACGGGGAAGTCTACATCGAAAAATACATCGAAAATCCCCGGCATATCGAAGTGCAGATCCTTGCGGACTCCTTCGGCAACGTCCTGCATCTGGGGGAACGGGACTGCAGTCTCCAGCGCAGGCACCAGAAACTTATGGAAGAGTCCCCCTCCCCGGCCCTGACGCCCTCCGTCCGCAAGAAGATGGGGGAGGCTGCCGTCAAGGCCGCCAAGGCGGTGAAGTACGTGAGCAGCGGGACCGTGGAATTCCTTCTGGGCAAAGGGGACGAGTTCTACTTCATGGAAATGAACACCCGCGTCCAGGTGGAACACTGCGTCACGGAAATGATCAGCGGAGTGGACATCATCAAGGAACAGATCCGCATTGCCGCGGGCGAAAAACTTTCCATCACCCAGAAGGAGCTTGCCCTCAAGGGGCACGCCATCGAATTCCGCATCAATGCGGAGGATCCCTTCATGAATTTCGCGCCCTGCCCCGGCAGAGTGGATTTCTACTGCCCGCCCGGAGGACCGGGAGTGCGGGTGGATTCCCATGTGTTCACCGGCTACACCATCCCCCCCAACTACGACAGTCTCATCGGGAAACTCATCGTTTACGGAGACACGAGGGAGGAGGCCATAGCCAGAGGCAGACGGGCGCTTTCCGAATACCTCATCGAAGGAGTCAGCACCACCATTCCCTTCGAAAAGTACATTCTGGAAAGCAGGGAGTTCGCGGAGGGCAGGTACGATACTTCCTTCATCGAACAGGTCATCAAAAGCGGACATTTCGTCAATCAGAAGTAGATCCTTCTTTTCCCGCCGGAAAAGAAAAAAGGAGAGAAAAATGAAGAAAACGACAGCGGTCAAAAAGCTCCCGCCGGTGCGGGAAAGCGCCCACTTCGTCCTGCGGAACAACTCCCTGGGCGAAATCGGGATCACGGAACGGGCTGTTGCCATGATCGTCCGCGGCAGCGTCGCTGCCATCCCCGGCGTGGCAAGGCTTACCGGAAACACCCTTGTGGACAATCTTGCGGAACTTGTGGGAAGCAAAAGCATCAAGGACCGCGCCATTTCCATCAGGACGGAAAAGGGAGGCGCAGGTCTTGCCGTGGAAGTGGCCGTCAATATCCGCTACGGCTACAATCTGCCGGAAACCGCGTCGGAACTGCAGAACGCCATAGCCTCCGACATTTTCTCCTACACGGGGCTTGCCGTTGCCAACGTGGATGTGATCGTGCGGGATCTGGAAGAGGACGAACAGGATTCTTCCGGAGAAGAGGGCGATCTGTAGAATCGGATCCGCCGGAAAGGTTCAGTCAACGAGAATAAAGCAGAGGAGAAAAACATGAACGAGGAAAGCATAAAGACCAACCGCAGCATCCTGCCCGTCCCCCTGAGAGAAGATTCGGGCAAATGCCCAGTCCCCTCCGGAACCGTGAGAGTGCATGAAAGCGTGGTTGCCTCCATCGTGAGGAAAGCCGCCTGCTCCGTTCCGGGAGTGGCCCGCCTTGCCGGCAGCAGTCTGGTGAACAATCTGGCGGACATCGTGGGAAGCAGAAAGATCTTCGACAGAGCCATCAGCATCGACATGGGGGAAAATTCGGTCCGCATCGAAGTGCGCATCGTCCTGAAATACGGCTGCAGCATTCCCGAGATCGCCTCCGACGTCCAGCAGACCATTGCCGGCGAGATCACCAAGATCACCGGAATGACCGTGGAATATGTGAACGTGATCGTGGCGGATCTGGAAACGGAAGAGGAAACGAACGAAGAGGAACTTCCCGAAGAGGAGGAAGAAAAGACTTCCTCCCCCGCGGAAAGAGAATAAAAGGAGGCGGCCATGAAGGGGCTTTTGAAAAGTTTTCTCCACTTTTTCAGCGGAGCGGAAGGAACGGCCTTCCAGTACGGGTATCTCACCGGAGCGGCGGTCTCCATTCTCGTGCTCATTCTTCTTTTCCTGCTCTTTTTCCTCCTGCGTTCCCAGTCGAAATGCAAGGGGGTGCTTCTCTCCTCCGCCGGCGGAAGCCTTTACATCAGCGCTTCGGCCATTGCCGATCTGGTGAAATCGGCGGAAAGGGATTTCCCCGAACTGCAGATCCTGAAAACCGTTCTGACGGAGAAAAAGGATTTTCACACGCTGGAACTGCGGGTGAACTTCCCCCCCGAAGAGGGCACGAATCCCCTTCCCGCCGTCGCCGACGCCCTTCGGGAAAAGATCTTCGCCAAGCTGAAAGACACCTTCGGAATCGAAAGCATCAAAGAGATCAATATCGATGTCCACCGGGGGAAAAGGGCAACCTGAACAAGGCCCGGAGGAATCAAAAAAGCACTGCGGAAGGTTCCGGCCGTGCTTTTATTCG
>JAGAEF010000085.1 GCA_017613255.1 Lentisphaeria bacterium | reverse complement strand
CGCTTCTTTTTCACCTGCATGGAAAGAATGTAGGAGTGAAAGACATTCTCTTCCTGCAAAACAGCAAACCCGTTCTCCTCCAGCGTGTTGCGGAGTGTCTCGGCGGTGAAGTAATAGAGGTGGTCGGGAATGAATTCCGCAAAGAAATTTTCCTTGAGCATCCTGTCGAAATCGGGGACCTCCACAAGGCCCACGCCCTCCTCCTTGAGATTGTTCCGGATCCCCGCAAGATAAGAAGGGATGTGGGGAATGTGTTCCAGAACGTTGAGCATGCAGAAGCCGTCGAAAGGACCGCCTGCGACCTTTTCCTCCCCCGTTTCGAAATACAGTTTTTCCGCATCCAGCCCTTTGGCAAGACAGTTTTTCACGTTTTTCTCCCCCCCGTCGATCCCTTTGGGCAGGCTGGAACACTCCTTCAGGAGGGAAAGGTACTCTCCTCCGCCGCATCCGCACTCCAGAACCTTTTTCCCCTGCAGGGAATTTCTGCGGATGAAACCGGAAAAGTTCTTCAAGCGGAATTCCCGCATCTCCCGGGAAAGTCCGGCCGTACGGATCACCTCCCGGAAATAGGGGACCGCCGGACAGTCCAGCTGGATGACGCCGCAGGAAGCGCACCTTCTTACGGAAAAGTCCACCCCTTCATCCCTGTGAAGAAAGTCCGGGAGCTCCTGGGCCGCGGCGGGCTGGCCGGTGAAATGCCAGAGGACCTCTCCGCAGAGCGCTTTCCCGCATATCCGGCACTGTTCCATTCCGCCTCCCTGACAAACTCATTTCCCGGAGCTTGCGCCGTTGAGGGCAAGGATCTTTTCGGCAAGTTCCATGACGCACCCGTCCCCGCCCGCAAAGGAAAGCTTGTATTTGGCCAGATCCCGCACCTCCCGGATGGCGTTGGAGGGCGCCGCGGTACATTGCAAGGAGCGGAATACGGGAAGATCCAATCGACCGTCCCCCATGTAGCAGATCTCGTCGGGGGCCGCTCCGGAAAGGGCGATGACCTCCTCCACGGCGGCAAGTTTCTTCTTGCACCCGGAGTAGAAGTAATCGGGCTTGAACCTTTTCTGAAAGTATTTCGCCATGGGGGTATCCTCCCCGGTGACCAGTCCCACCTTGATCCCCGCTCCCCGCAAAGCATACACGGCATCCACGTCCCGGAAATCCATTCTCTTGTACTCTTTCCCCGTGGAATCCACGATGACTTTTCCGTCCGTGAGCACGCCGTCGATATCCAGAAGCACCACCCGGATCATTTTTCCTTCTCCTTTTTCCCCTTGCAGCGGGAAAACGCCATATTTTCCGCAATCTCCTCTTCGGGCAGGAAGGGCCACATGTTTTCCAGTTTGCCGGAAACCATGTTTCCGTCGGGAAGTTTCCGCGCCATGACCTTGGGCATGGTCTTGTGGTCCTTTCTCACCTTCACCACGCAAAGGCAGGGATCGTCTCCCGCAAGGACTTCCCCGATCCCGGAGGCAAGGTCCCGGTTGCGGAAAATCGTTTTCGTCCTCAATTTATAGGCTTTGGCCACTTCCGCGATATCGGGGACCGTATAGAAACTTGCCGCATCCGAGCCCACATGGAAACCGCCGAAAAGATTGTTCTGGGTGTTGACGATGCTTCCGTACCCGTCGTTGTCCCAGATGAACATCTTGATCGGCAAAGCGAGACGGCGCACCGTCTCCAGCTCCTGGATGTTCAGCTGAAAGGCGCCGTCCCCGTTGATGAGGACCGTCCTGCGCCGACCGTTGGCAAGGCATGCGCCTATGGAATAGGGCAGCCCGAATCCCATGGAGCCCAGACCCGCGGCATTGCGGATCTTCTGCCCTTTGCGGACCTTCATGGCCTGATAGGTGACCTCCCCCGCCGCTCCGGAACTTTCCGGAACGATCACGTCCGAGCCCGTAAGCTGCGCAAAAAGTTCGTCGGTGAAACGGTAGAGATCCACACGGTCCTCCGGAGCTCCGAAAAGCGGAGAATCCGTAAAAACCGGATATTTTTCCTTCATCTTCCGGCAGTATTCCAGCCAGCGGGGATCTTTTTTCATGGAAAGAGGCTTTTCGCAAAGACGGTCCATGAAGCGGGCAAGATCCATGGGGAAGGAGTACGAAATTCCTTCCAGTTTCCGGATCTCGGCCTCGTCGACATCCGCCATCACCTTTACGGCGTTTGCGGCGATATTCCGGCTGTCGAAGGCGGTGATGCTGGGATCCAGCCTGCTGCCCAGAACGAGAAGAAGATCGCAGTTCTGCACGATATAGTTGGCATACCTTGCCCCCATGATCCCGGGAAATCCGAAGAAGAGAGGATCTTCATATTCCATGAAATCCGCCATCTTCCAAGTGGAGACGACGGGAATGGAGTGATTCCGGACGAAGGAGAGCACTTTTTCCCCCGCTCCGGAAAGCTTGATGCCGTTTCCCGCAAGAACAAGCGGGCGTTCCGCCTTTTCCAGAAGGGTTTCCAGTTCCCCGAAGGGGAGATTTTTCTCCCCGGAATGCTCTTCTTCCGGCACAAAACCTTTCAAACTTTTTTCGTCGATCCGGGCTCCCTGCACGTCCAGCGGGATATCCAGCCACACCGGCCCCATGCGCCCCGTGACTGCCTCGTGCCAGGCCTTTTCCAGATGAAAAAGGATCGTTTCCGGCTCCATCACCGTAACGGCATATTTCGTCACGGGAGAAACCATTGCGACGATGTCCACCTCCTGAGAGCCCATCTGCCGGACGCCGTACTTGTACTTGAGATCGCTGCGTTTGGCCTGTCCGGAAAGGAAAAAACAGGGGGTGGAGTCGATATAGGCGGCGGCCACCGCCGTAAGGGTATTGGTCCCGCCGGGTCCGGAAGTCACCAGCCCCACCCCGGGAAAGTTGGTGTGCTGTCCGTAGGCTTCCGCGGCAATGGCAAGGGCCTGTTCGTGCATGAACACCGTGTAGGAGAGGGCCGGATGCCGTCCCAGAGCGTCATCCAGATGCATGGCGCCGCCTCCGGGAAGCATGAAGACCTCCTTCACTTTCTTTCCCGCAAGGAAATCCATGACAAAGTCCGCCAGTCTCATCATAACAAATCCAATCTTTTTTCTCCGTCATTCCCGCATCGGACGGGAGAAACGGAAAAGGGAATATCACGCACGCATTTTTCTGCGCACGGCAAGTTCTTTTTCCGTAAGAACGCGCTCCCCCGTGCCTCTGGCCTTTTCCATCTGCCGGATCAGGGAGACCATCTCCCGCAGTTCGGAAGGTTCGATACTGCTCTTCTGGTCGGAGCCGTACATGTTCCGGTCGAGGGTGAAGTGCCGTTCCACGCTCACGGCCCCCAGCGCCACCGCGCCCAGCGTGGCAAGGTGCCCGGTCTCGTGTCCGGAGTAGCCCACCTTGCAGGAGTATCTCTTCCGGAGGGTTTCGATCATGAGAAGATTGGCCTCCTCCGGAAGCGTGGGATAGATGGAAACGCAGTGCATGAGTTCGAAGGGGCAGTTTCTTTTCCGGAAGATCTCCACGGCAGCATCGATCTCCTCCCAGGAGCTCATCCCCGTGGAAAGGAAGGTATGCTTTCCCTCCTCTGCACAGCATTCCAGCAAAGGGAGATTGGTCAGGACGGGGGAAGCGATCTTGTTGTACTCCAGATCGTACTTGCGCAGGAACTTCTGGCTCTCCACATCCCAGCAGGAGGCAAACCACTTGATCCCGCACTCCCGGCAGCAGGCATGGATCCTGTCATATTCCTTCTCCCCCAGTTCCAAACCCTCCTTCTGCGCCCGCTGGGTGTTCCCCCAGGGACTTTTCCTTTCGGAGGAAAGGAACTCCTGCGTATAGACCTTGTCGATGGTCCTTTTCTGGAATTTGACGGCATCGCACCCGGCTTCCGCCGCCTCCTGAATCATCTTGCAGGCCAAAGCGGGATCCCCGTTGTGATTGATGCCGATTTCCGCAGTGATAAACACATGACAAGACATAATGGGATTCTCCTGTACTTTCGTTCCCCGCATACGGTCGCCCTGCCGGGAACTCTGCAACTTTTCTCATGGGGTAATGTACAGCGTTTCCTCCTGTTTTTCAACCGGAAAATCCGCCATGAAAACTCTTTTCCCCGAAAATCTGCTTCCGGCACGGGAAAAACACCTCTTTTCCGCCGCAGACACACAAAAAAACCGACCGACCCTTTCGGATCGGCCGGTTTCAGACGAAACAGCTTTTTCTTATTTCTTCTTGGCGGCGGCCGCTTCGTTCTTCTGAAGAACGCCCGCTTCGAGAAGCTTGTCGATCAGCTGCTGCATGCTGTTGTAGGCGGCAAGGAAGCCCTGGGGGGGCATCACGATGCGCACGTTGGCCTGAGGAACGGGGGCCTTGCCCTCTTCTTCAGGCTGAAGGGTGACAAAGTCGTAACGCACCATGCCGCCCGCGAAGTGGATCTGGCCGATCCCGTCTGCAAAAATCTCTTTTTTCTCGCTCATTTTTCTGTCCTTTATGTTGGTGAAACTGTTTGTTTCGCTGACAAATGCCTCTTACGGAGCAGGAGGCGGACCCGCCTTGACAGGCGCGGGCCTGGCAGGCTTGCCCTTGGGAGGAAGCGCCTTCTTCGGAGGCACGGGCTTCCGGGGCGCATGGTGCACATGCTTGGGCGCAGGCGGCGGAGGCACGGGCCGGGGACGGGGCGGCGGAGGTACAGGCCGGGGCCGG
>JAGAEF010000084.1 GCA_017613255.1 Lentisphaeria bacterium | reverse complement strand
GGAAAGGGAGAGGAATTCCTGTTCTGACAGATTGAATGACAGGACAAAAAATCCCCGGGACCCTTTGCGGCACTGGGGATTTTTTTATGGAGGAGTCATTCCGCTTTTCTGGCGGAAAAATCATCCACGAAGAGCGTGTCGCCCTTCTTGAGACCGCTGGTGGTGATGACCACGGCGAACTTGTGCACGCCCTCCGGAATGGTGAAGGAGCCGGAATACTCCGCCCAGCCATTCTCCAGTTCCTTTTTGTCCTTGAGGGAGGGAGTCCCCTTGGAATAGTCGAAGGGGCCTTTCCCCTTGGGGACGGAAAAATAGATCTTGCAGGCAAAGCTTCCCCCGCCCACTTTTTTCACCTTGACGCCTGCCGTGTACTTTTCCCCCGCTTTCACGTTCCGCACATGGAAGATGAAATATCCGTTTCCGTCCCGGAGGAATCCTGCGGTATCATCGGAATACCCGGCATTTTTTCCCACGGCCTTGAAGAATTTTCCGGGAGCCTTCCTGATGGTGCCGCACTCGAAATCCGCCTTGCAGAGCAGGATCCCGCTTGGCAGAGCCTTTTCCTCCGCGGGGACGGTCTTGCCGTCGAACACGCCCCGGGGAATGAGTTCCCCTTCTTCGGGCTTGCTGACCTTTACGGTGCCCTTCAGAAGTTCCGCCTTGCGTTCCGCGTCTTTCTTTGCCTCCCACTTTTTGAGAGCCTCTTCCAGATGGGGCGCCACCTTGGGCTCGTCGGAGAAGATGCTGAAGACTTCCACGTCATCGAACAGGACGCAGGCGCCCTTTTTCCCGGTGCTGTTGAGCATGGGGGAAAGGTAGCGGGAGCCCGCGGGCACGGTGCGGACGATGATGGTGGCCCGCTTCCAGCCGTCTTCCAGATCCTCGTCGAAGGGGGCGGCCAGCGTCATGGAGTGGTTATGCCACACTCCTTTTTCGTTTCTCCACTGGATCCCCAGAGAGCCGCCGGCAGGCCCCGAAAACTTGGCTTTCGCCCGTACGATGTAGGCGCCGTTGGGGTCGATCTTCACCGCCTGATGGGCCACGCCCGCGCCGTCCCGGATCATGAGGGAATTGCTGCCCTTGACCCCCTTGCCTTCCGCAAGAGAGAAGGAAGCCTGACTTCTCTTGACCTTCCAGGTCTCCCAGTTGGGGAGATTCTTGTAGGTGGCCGAATCGGGAGCCAGCCCCACCACGCTCTTGCCGCCGTTGCCCTCGAAGGAAGAGTTTTTCAGCAGATTCCTGAGCTTGGAAGGATCCTTGAGAAGATCGAAAGCATATTTCCACGGGTCTTTCGCATAGGCCATGGCGTCTTCGATCCCGGGGACGGCCATTCCCACATAGGGGCCGGGGACGTCCGGAGAGTGGGAAAGCGCCTTCTCCATCCATGTGTAGGGGTACTGGATGGGGAACCATTTGCGGTGTTCGTTCCAGGTCCACACGTATTCGTCGGAATATTCCACAGCATAGGTGAAATTGCGCCGGAAGAACTCCAGAGGCGTCATCTTTTCTTCTTCCATATATTTGCGGAAGGAGTAGGGAGGACGGCTGTTGGTGTAGCAGGAAATATAGGTGCCCACGGCCAGAGACCCCCGTTCCCTGAACTTCTTCTGATTTTCCGGGGCAAGCAGTTTGGCGTAACGCACTTCCCGCAGAGCTCTCATCTTCTGGTAGTCGTCAAGGCACTTTGCCGCATACCCCCGGGATTCCATGCCGTCCACGATCTGCGCTTCGGGAGGAAGAGAATCGTAAACGCCGTTGATGAAGGCCACCAGCAGCCCGGAACCGCACCCTTGCAGTCTCTCATACAGACGGGGGGAGCCGTCGGCATACCCCATGATGAGGTCCAGCCAGTAGAAGCAGAAGATGGTCACGTCCGGGTACTCCTTGATGATGGCGTTCATCCACTGACGGCCTCTTTCCCTTGCCTTGCTCCAGGCTTCCCCATAACTTTTGCCGCATTCGGCCCGGTAGCGCCAGTTCTGATAGTTGCCGTAATCTTCCAGATCCAGCCGGAGCCCCTTGCATCCGCCCTGTTTGGCCACCCGGGCGAAAAGGGCGAAATTGTGGCACGTGGCATCCCAGAACTCGTCGTCGAAAATATCGAACTCCCCGGTGAAGGTGGAGGCGGCAAGCCCGATAAAGTTGTATTTGAGTTTCCTGGCCTTCTTGTGGAAGCTTTTCAGGTGCTCGATGTCCTTTTCGTACCACTCCGGTTTGAACTTCATCTTGGAAAAGTTCCGGTACGTGGTCTCGCCCTTTTTCCCGTTAGGGAGCGTGACGATCTTGGCGATCCTGATCCCCACGCCGTCATAGGGGAGATAGGTTTCCAGCATCTCCACGTTTTTGTCCAGAAATTCCGGACTGGCATTGTCCCAGCCGAACTCCAGAAATTTCTTCTCCTTCTGGGGGGCAAGTTCGTCCCCGGCAAAAAGTTCCCCGGCAAAAAGCGCGGAAACGCACCATGCCGCAATGATGAGATACCCTTTCTTCATCTTTACTCCTTTTTTTTATCAGTGAAGTTTCGTTATTGTTCACTCCGTTCTGCGTGCGGAAACATCATCCACGAAGCACATGTCGGCCTCCTTCAGGCCGCTGAAAGAAACGATCACGGCAAACTTGTTTGCGCCCTCCGGGACCGTAAAGGAGCCGGAATATTCCGTCCAGGAGTTTTCCAGCTCCTTTTTCTCCTTCAGGACCGGGACCCCCAGGGAGTAGTCGAAGGGGCCTTTTTTCTTCGGGGAGGAGTACTGCACTTTGCAGAGGACCCTGCCCCCGCCGGACTTTTTCACCTTGACGCTGGCCGTATATTTTTCTCCCGCTTTCACGTTGCGCACATGGAAAATAAAGTAGCCGTTTCCGTCCCGGATGAGTCCGCAAGTATCATCGGAATACCCGGCATTTTTTCCCACGGCCTTGAAGAACTTTCCGGGAGTCTTTTTATCGACGCCGCACTCGAAATCCGCCTTGCAGAGCACGATCTCTCCGGGCAGAGCCCCTTCCGTGGCAGGCACGTTCTTTCCGCCGAAGACGCCCTTGGGGATCTTTTCCCCTTCCGCGGGCTTGGAAACGTTTACGGGGATCTTGAGGAACTCTTCCTTGAGGGAGGCGGCCCTCTTTTCCCGCCACTTTTTCATGGGTTCCTCCAGATGAGGCGCCGGAACAGCCTCCCCTTCGAAGATGCTGAAAACTTCCGCCTTGTCCAGCAGGATCCCATCCTCCCTGCCCGTGCCCGTGTAGGTGAGAAGCGGGCAAAGATAAGCGGAATTTTCCGGGACTTCCCGGACGAAAAGGGTCGCCCTTCTCCAGCCGTTGCCCAGATCTTCGTTATAGGGAGCGGCAAGAGTCATGGCGTGATTGTGCCACCTCCCCTCCTTGCTCTTCCACTGGATGCGTAAAATCCCGCCGCCTTTGCCCTGTCTTTTGCACACGGCGCGCACCACATAGACTTTTCCCTGCCGGACGGGTACGTTGGCATGGATGCTGGCATCCCGGGCCTGCCCCGTAAGGCGCACGGCGGTGCCCTTGTCGATCCCCATTCCCCTGGCCACTTCCAGAACGGCGGCGCTGGCCTTGCTTTTGTAGAAGATCCAGTGGGGGACGTTCTTCACCTCCACGCAGGCGGGGGCAACGGGGATATTCTCTTTCTTCATTGCCGAAGAGCCTTCGAAATCCCCGTTGAGAAGGAGATTTTTGAGATTCTTATCCGTCTTGACGCGTTCCATGGCGAAAGCGTAGGGATTTTTGGCAAAGGCGATGGCCTCTTCGATGCCGGGGAGCGCCATGCCGATATAGGGAGAGGGCACTTCCGGGCTCTTCTGCAGATTCTTTTCCTGATACGCGTGGGTGGAGGGGATGGGAGAGTACTTGCGCAGGAAGCCGTTGTAGGTCCAGGAAAACTCGTCGGAAAAGTCGATGGCAAAGGAGAGGTTGCGGCGGAAGAAATCCAGCTGGCTCAATCCCGCCTTTTCCCGGAAGGATTTCGTGTCGAATCCGTCCGGCGAACTCTTCCTGTCGTAATAGGCCGTTATGTAGGTGGCCACGGCCAGACTGGTCTGTTCCCGCAGTTTTTTGTGATTTTCCGGCGCAAGAAGACGCCTGTAGCGCACATCCCGCAGTCCCCGCATGTAACAGAAATCCGTGAAGGTCTTTGCCGCGTACCCGTTGGATTCCATGCCGTCCAAGATCTTCGCTCCGGGAGGAAGAACGTCGTAGATCCCGTTGATAAAGGCCACCAGAAGTCCGTTGGGGCACGCTTCCAGTCTCCCTTTGGTATCGGGAGTGCCGTCGGCGAAACCGAACATGAGGTCCAGCCAGAAGAAGCAGAAAAGCCGGATGTCCGGATACTCCTTTGCCACGGCGTTCATCCACTGACGGCCTCTTTTCCGGGCCATCTCCCAGCACTCTTCATAGGTGTGCCCGCACTCGGTCCGGTAAAGGAACCGTTTCTGATTGCCGTAATCTTCCAGATCGAAACGGATCCCGGCGCAGCCCCCCTGTTTGGCCACAAAGGCCATCACCTGAAAGTTGTTGCACACCGTATCCCAGAACTCGTCGTCGAAGAGATCGAAATCCTCCGCGGGGCCGTGGGCGCTGGTATCCAGAAAGTTGTACTTGAACTTCTTCGCGTTTTTATGGATGTTCCGCAGACTTTCGATCTCTTTTGTGAACCACTCCTTTTTCCATTTCGTTTTGGAGAACCATTTCCAGTCCAGATCCAGCGTCTTCCCGTCGGAAAGAAGGACCTTTTTATGGGCGATGATGTTCACGCCGTCATAGCCGGGCATCCACACATCTTCCAGCTCCCGCAGGTGCTTTTCCACGTTGGCGGGGGTGAATCCGCTGTTGCCGAAGCTGATGAGTTTCTTCTTCACCCCTTCTCCCAGAGCCTCCCCCTTTTCCGCACTTGTTCCCGCGCAGGGGAAAAACGTTACTCCGACGAGAAAAAAGACGACAAGGGCGCGCAGAAAACGTTTCATAATTCCTCCGTATTGGTAAATCTGGTTATGTCAGTAGGCGATGACTTTGTAGAGATAACGGACATTGGGGGAGTGCCCGCTTGTCGAACCGGGCCCCACGCTGTTGTAGAACCAGCGGTACCGTTTGTGGAT
>JAGAEF010000083.1 GCA_017613255.1 Lentisphaeria bacterium | reverse complement strand
GGGCTGGGAACGATGGCCGTGTATTTTCGCTCTGCGTCCCCCGCCGCTTCTGCCTATTCGGCCTAGTTACCCTCCATAGCGCAAAGCGCGGCGGAGGGTCCGGCCTATTCGGCCTATTCCCCAGCCCGGGCTGGAAACGATGGCCGTGTATTTTCGCCCTGCGCTGCCCCCGGTTTGTTCTCCGGGAAGTTTCCCTTGACCGGGGCATGAAAAAAACATCCGTTTTTTTCCTTTCCGGAAGAATGGCGGACAAAAGATGTCCGTCATAGGGGCGTATATTTTATGTGCGGGACAGAAAAGACGAAAAAACTTTTTTTGGAATTTTTTCCGGGAAAAATCAGAATTTTCTTTTTTTTTCGTCATATATGTGCCGTATAGAATGGATGAGGAGCAATCCCCGGAAAGCGGTCCGTTCGGCAGAGATTTGGTCATGTATGACAGAAAATGTCCGGGGCGGACGCGTATAGTAATGGTACAGCAAGTCATGCTGGAATAAAAAGGGAGGGTGCGGATGGAAAACAAGGACAAGGGCAGCGGCTGCGCTGCGTTTTTCGTTGTGGTCATATTCATTGCCGTCAGACTGATTGCCTTTCATTCCGGAAGCATCCTTCATGGATTGGGCTATGCAGCCTTTGGCGCCGCAGTCGTATTTTTCATCTATGTGTGCTTCATAAGACTGATTCTCATAAAAATCAAAAAGGGGAGATAAAAAATGAAGAACAATTTTCCTTTGCTGATTATGCTGATCTTCTATGGGCTGATCTTCGGCGGCGTTACGGTGGGACTTTTGTGGTTCTTCGTGGCAGTCATCGTCGAACTGAGCAAGCACTGCTGGGCCGCTGTCCCCATTGGTACGGTAGCTCTGATCATCGCGGCCATCGAATTGATGGCATTGCAGAAACCTTTGGAATGAGATCGAAGGGACATCGTTTTTCGGAGCGGAACAAAAAACGGAATGGAGGAGACTGTGGACAAGATGAAATTCGTCCCGGAAGGGGAACTGGAAGAGGCCATTTTGAACAAGGACAATGGAAAAATCATCCGCCTTTGTGTCGAGGCGGCCGGGAAAGACGGACGGGGTTTGACAAGACCGAATATTCTGGCTACCGAAGAATTTTACTCCCTGCCCGAGCGCACGGCAGCCGTGACAGTCGGCTGCGCAATAAATGGCTCCATGCGGCAGAACGCGCTGTCGTTCGTGAGACGGCGTCATCTGGAATCCAAAGTGGAACTGCTGGAAGAGGTGAGAAGAACACCGGAAACGGAGCCCTCGGCAGACGAGGAAAACCTCATGCGGGCCGTCGCGGCGGGGGACAGCCGGAAGGTCCGCTTTCTGGTGGAGGAGAAACATTGTTCTCTCCGAAGTCTGACGAAGGAAAAATGCGCCGTCCTCTGCAAAGATGTGCTGAAGCTTGTCCCTCACGCGCTGGTCCTGCTTTATACGGACGGGATTCACTGTGCTTCCGTGCCGTTTTTGCTGAAATTTCTGCTGGAAAAGTGCGAAAACGCGGAAGACCGGACTTCGCAGGAATACAAGTTCCTTCTGATGCTGGCCAATCTGCTCATTCATGTTCTTCAGGGGGAGATCCTCCCGGAAGATGACGCACTGGTGGAGGAGGACTGGTACCCCATGGGCGGGAGCGTTGCCGGAAAGGGCAAGCGCCCCGCGAAACTGCACACCTATTCGTATTACTACGATCCGGGGCATATGTACGAACCCCGGACCGCTGAAAAAAACGCTTGAACATCATTTCACAAAACAATCAGAAAAGGAGATTGAGAATGAAGAAGACAATTCCCATGGCCGAAATCGAACAGGAACGTTTTTTCGGAGCAGGAGTGGACCTGTTCAAATCCTGCTACGCCGTCAAGTTCCTGCACAACATCCTGAAAAATATCGGACTGCAGGAAATCAAGGACCACGATTTCTACCGGTCGCTGGCTTCCTACATGACCACCGAAGAAATTTCGGTCGTTTACGACAGCATTCTGCCCAGAAGGACGCGTCTCAAACTTGCGGAATCCCGCAATTTCCGCACGCCTCCGGAAATCGGCGAAGACGATTCCGACGACTGCCTTTCCTACATGGGCAAAAACATCCTCCGGCGCAAGAAAATGTGGCACGAGCTGGAGAAAATCTATGCCGTCCGGGAAAAGGAGTTCGAGGAGAAACTGGCCCGGAAAGACCGTGCCGTTTCCGCAACGGAATCGAGATTCCTGGAAATGAAGAAGCTCTTCAACCTTTCCCAGACGGAAATGGAACTCCTGCTGGCCATCTTTTTCTCCGCCACCAGTTTTCTGGAACTGGGCGACTTCGACCCGGGGCGGTACCGCAGAGGCGAAAAAATCTCCGCGCTTGCCAAAACCATCGGGAAACTGGAAGTGGAAGTGACCGCGCTTCTGAACGAAAAAAGCAATATCGGCAAATTCGGACTCGTGGATGAGGACTGTGAACTGGAGAGCACGTTCCTTTCCTACCTTTCCGGAATCTCCTCCAAGGCGCTTTCGGAAAAATTCTGGACCAAATACGAGGGCGAAGTCCTGCCCTGGGATTTTTACGGGAAACTGGCGGAAAAACACGGCGCCGTGCTGAAGCGCATGATTCGTTCCAAAACGCCGGAAACGGGCATTTCCGTTCTCCTTTACGGCGTGGCGGGCTCCGGCAAGACCAGTTTCGCCGCAAGCCTTGCGAAGGACATGGGCAAGGACCTCTATTTCATTGCCCAGAACAACGAGGACAGCCGCCGCATGAGCTACAGCCCGGCGTTCCGCTATGCGGCACTGGCCGTGGCGCAGAAACAGCTTGACCCGGAAAAGTGCATTCTCGTGGTGGATGAGTGCGACAAGATGGTGGAAAACTGTTCCCTGGGCGGCGGATTCCTGAGCATTCTGGGCATCGAGCCCGCGGGCGGAAGGGACGGCGAGGCCAAAGGTCAGCTCAACACCGTCATCGACCAGAACGTGCATACCGTGCTCTGGATTTGCAACAGCAAGCAGAACGCCATCGACCCCAGCAGCCGCAGAAGGTTCGACTACTCCATCTTCTTCGACGAACTCAGCCCCGGAACCAGAAAGCACATTTGGGAAAACGCCCTGAAATTCCACAACTGCGAGGGAAAGCTTTCCGAAGAATTCCTTCGCCGCGTCAGCAGCCGCTATGCGGTGAATCCGGGCGGGATTTCCGTGGCCGTCCGCAATGCTTCCCAGCTCTGCAAACAGGAGCCCGAGGCGGATTTTCCCAAGGAGGTGATGACCTTTCTCAAGGCCCACTGCTCCCTTCTGGGAATCCAGGAGTCCCCGGAGGACAAGCTGGAACCGGCGCGGGATTACTCGCTGGAGGGGCTGAACATCCGCAGCGGCATCAAACTGCCCAGACTCATCGAGGTCTGCAAAAAGTTCCTGAAGACCATGGAGAACTTTCAGGAAAACCGGGACCAGCCCCGGATGAACCTTCTTCTCTTCGGCGTGCCCGGCTCAGGCAAGACGGAATTCGTCAAGTACCTTGCCAAACAGCTGGACAAACCTCTCTGCGTCAAGAATGCGGGAGATTTGCTCAACATGTATGTGGGCGGCACCGAACAGCGCATTGCCTCCGCTTTCGCCGAAGCGGAAATCAACGGAGAAATCCTCTTCATCGACGAAGGAGACTCCCTGTTCAGCAGCCGGGAAGGGGCAAGCAAAAGCTGGGAGGTGAGTCAGGTCAACACCCTCCTTGCGGAAATGGAACGGTTCCGGGGCATCTTCATCGTGGGCACGAACCTGATTCAGCGGCTCGACCAGGCGGCCCTGCGGCGGTTCAGTTTCCGCCTCCACTTCGATTATCTCACCGAAGAAGGAAAGGAAATCTTCTACCGCACCTACTTCAGGCCGCTTCATGTGCCCGAACTTACGGAATCGGAAAAGAAGGCCCTGGACGGCATCGGCCAGATGACCCCCAGCGATTTCCGCAACGTGCGCCAGCAGTTCTTCTATCTGGAGGATTCCTCCCTGACCAATGGGGAAATCATCGAGGCGCTGGCCGCCGAAGTCGCCTCCCGGACCTCCGGAAGCAGCTATACGGGCCTTGGCAAAATCGCCAACCGCATGGGGTTCTGAAGAGTTCCCTGCAAACGAAAATACACCGCTCTCGCCGAAGCGGACTTGAAAAAACCAAATTTCGCAGCTATAGTACTTGCGGAAGAACGGCAAAGCCTCCCTTCCGGGATCGGAAGGGGGGAGACTAAAAAAAGGAAAAGAAAAAAGACGGAAAAAGCAAAGAAGGAAACCAAAAAGGTGAAAGTGGAAAAACTTCCGGAAAACTGGAAAAACCTTTCCCTTGAAAAAAAGTACCGTCTGGTCAATGAAAAACTGCACAAACTGGCCGACATCGACTGCGACTGGGATATCGACATCAAGCTGCAGGCGTTCAAAGACGCCGGATTCTACTACAGCTATATCGAGTGGACCGATGCCGGGTGCGTATGGGATTCGGACTCCGCGGAATATAAACCGTGTCAGTTCGCCCGGAAAAAACCGGTCGCGCAGGGAAAAGTCGTACTGACCGATTTCCCGCCGGAACTTCAGGAAGAACTCAAGGAGGAAGACTGGACCGGAGAAGATGACGGCGACATCCCGAATATTTTCGACAGCAGGGTGGAGGGGAGAAACTGGACGGAATGTCTGGAAAGAACATTCATCAGGCTCGAACTTCTGAAACTTGGTTATGAAATGTGCTGGGAATGTACCGAATACAGGGAGGAGCACCGGAAATTCTTCAAGAAGTATTTCGAGACGAGGGACGAACTCTTCGGCTCCGATGATGACGAAGAAGATTCCGTGGATGAATTGGAACTGGAGGCCGAGGAACTGGAAAAAATGCTGGAGGAGGATGAGGAGGAATAAAAGCGGAAGACCCGTGAATCAACCTCAACCATCATTTGATCAATATAAAATTTCCTTTTCGACTTGTAAAATTTTGTTTTTGTGCCAGGTTTGGCAGCAGGATACGTCCGAATAGGCCAGATTATTGAATTTTGTATTCGTTTTCTGGGGAGGATGTATCCTTTTTCATGTAGATGCATCGTTTCTTCCGTATATATTCTTCGAAAGGACACGAAGAAGAAATGCGGAGGAAAAATGAAACTGGGGATCACGGGAAGCAGAAATCTGACCGAATTCGATTTCATGGAATATTTCGAATTCCGAAACGGTGCGTTCAAAGCCTTTGCCGACTCCGTCGGCAAGGGCGGACTCGAAGAAATCATCACGGGCGGGGCAAAGGGGATCGATTCCCTTGCCATGGCCGCGGCCGGGAAACTTTTTCTTCCGCGGCGTACGATCGAGCCGAATTTTCAGCGGTACCACGGACGCCTGCTCCGCGCCGCATTTCTCAGCAGAGACGAGAAGATCGTCCGTAGTTCGGATGCGCTCCTTGCCGTCTGGAACGGAGAAACTTCTTCTCATGGGACGCTTTATACCATGAATGCCGCGCTGGAGGACGGCAAAAAAGTTTTCCTCGTCATCGTCGAGGAGAAAAAAATCCTCCGCGAGGGGGTTCAGACACAGATCATAGAGTACCCCGGCAGAAAACGCCTGAATTTGCCGTGAATTACGACGTCCGGGGCGAAAAAGGGCTCAATTCTCTTCGGGCACTTCCACCTTGTCCTTCACGAAAGTGAAGTACAATGCGGGGATCACATAGAGCGTGAGGAGGGAACCGATGGCAAGTCCGCCCGCCACGCCCAGACCGCAGCTGGACCGCAGTTCGGACCCCAGCCCGGTGCCCAGCGCCATGGGGAGCATTCCCGCAATGGCGGCAATGGTGGTCATCAGAATGGGCCGGAACTTGTTCTCCATGGCCTGGATCATGGCGGCGTGCCGGCTCATGCCCTTTTTGATGAGAATACTGCACTCGTCGATGATGAGAATGGCATTGTTCACCACGATCCCGATGAGCATCACGCCTCCCAGAAGGCCCATCATGGACATGGTCATGCCCGCAAAGTAGAGGGTAAGATACATTCCCAGAAATCCCAGCGGCACGGTGAGCATGATGAGGAAGGGCTTCGTCCAGGATTCCAGAATGGCGCAGATAAGCAGATAGGTGAGAAGGATGGCCAGCACGATGACTTCCACGAACTCTTTCGAGGTCTCGTTCATGCGTTCCACCGCGCCCACGCCCGCGGTGCGGTAGCCGGGCAGGAGACAGGATTCGATGTTTTCCCGGAAGGAGGCCGCCACCGTTCCCAGCGCCTGCCCGGGGGCGGGATTGGCGTAGATCATGATGGAACGCTCCTTGTCGTAACGGGTGATGGAGACGGGCTTGGTCTCCTCCTTGAGCTGGGCAAGGGCCTCCAGCGGAATGGGGATCCCGCCGTTGGGCCGCACGGACATGAGGTCAAGCTGATTCCTGCCCCGTTCCGTTTTCTGTTTCACGCGGATATCGAAGGAGCGGGAGCCCAGACGGTAGGTCCCCACTTCGATCCCCTCCAGCGCGCCCTTGGCGGAACTCTGCATGGATTCCAGAGACATGCCCACGTTCTGCATGATGGTGCGGCGGGGGACGATGTTCAAGGTGGCTTTCCCCTGCCGGATGGTGCTGTCCACATCCTTGGCAAGCCCGGAATTCTGGATCTTTTCCACGGAGTGTCTGCCGATGCGTTCCAGTTCGGCGATCTCGCTGCCGCTGACGCGGACCCGGATGAGGGCGCCGTTTCCGCCCACGATATGGGGGTAGGTAAGCGTAATGAGGCAGTCGTCCTCATCCGCCACGAGCTGGCGCACCTTTTCCAGAAGCTGCTGGATGTTGTCTTTGCGTTCGTTCTTCTGCGTGAGCTTGCAGAAGATCTGCCCCACGTACACGGCCTGGGAGATCTGCCCCGCGCCGCCTCCGGGAGAGTTGCCCGCATAGATGACCATTCCCTTTACGTCCTTGAGGGTCTTCACCTTGGCGGCGATGCTTTTCACCCGCGCTTCCGTCTTGTCCAGATTGTAGTTGGTGGGGAACTCCAGACGGATGGTCATTTCCCCCTGATCGGCGTCGGGGATATTGCTCCGCCCCACGTTGGGGACGATGAGGAAATAGATGACAAGACAGAGAATGACCGTGAGAATGACGATGAAAATGCAGTGCTTTTTCGTCCAGACCACGGAGTTGGTGAATTTCCGGCACACGAAGTCATAAGCGACATCCCAGGGCCGGAAGAGCCGGTCCATGAAGGACAGCTTCCCGGACTCTTCTCCCTTCTTCCCTTTGAGAAGGACGCAGGCAAGGATGGGAGTCAGGGTGAAACTCACGAAAAGGGAGACGAGGGTGGCCGCCACCATGGTCCCGGCAAAGGGCGCCATCATGCGGCCGGTCATGGTGGTCATCATGGCCACGGGGACGAAGACCACCACGTTGGTGAGCGCGCTTGCCGCCACCGCCACGATGACCTCCCCGGTTCCGTGTTCGGCGGAGTCCTTGAGCTTGTCCCCTCTCTTCAGGTGCTTGTGGATGTTTTCGATGACCACGATGGAGTTGGTCACCAGCACCCCCACGGAGCACCCCAGGGAGAGAAGAGTCATGATGTTGAAGGAGTAGTCCAGAAACTGCATGACGCCGAAGGTCACGGCAATGGAAATGGGCATGGAGAGAATGACGATGAAGGTGGTGCGCCAGTCGTGCAGGAAGAGGAAGAGGATGAGGGCGGTGAGGATGACCCCGTAAAGGATGCTGGTCCAGGCGTCGTCCACGGAAGCCTGAATGAAGGTGCCCGCGTCCCGGAACCAGATGAGTCTCGTGCCGCCGGGAAGCTCCCCGCTCCGGTTGATCTCCTCATACCTTTTCCGCAGGGCGGCGATCACGGCGAGGGCGTTGGCTTCGCCCTTCTTGATGATGTTGAAGGCGGCGGCGGGCTGACCGTCCACGAACATGCGGTTTCGGATCTCCTTGCTGATCATTTTCACGGTCCCCACGTCCCGCAGGTAGATGCGGCGGCCGTCTTTGGAGAAGAGCTCGATATTGCGGATGTCGTCGAAGCTCTTGTATTCGCCGTCGAAGATGATGTTCTTTTCCGAATCCCCCTGCTTGATGCGGCCCACAGGCGCCTTCAGATTGTTTTTCCGCAGGGCGTTGCGCACATCCTCCATGGTCAGGTTGGCCAGGGAGAGCTTTTCCCGGTCGATGAGCACATGCACCTGCATTTCGTTGGCGCCGAAGACCCGGACCTCCCCCACGCCGGAAACGGAGGAAAAGCGGTTGGCCAAGGTATCGTCGGCGTAGTCGTAAAGTTCGTCGATGCTCTTGTCTCCCACAAGGAACATGCGCACCACGCTGGTGGCGTTGTTGTCGATCTTCCGGATGGTGGGGTCCTTTACGCCCTCGGGGAAGTCGTCCCGGATCCGGTTGAGCCGCTCCCGCACGTCGGTGGCGGCCACGTCCACGTTGACCCCCATGTTGAATTCGATGCTGATGTGGGCGGTATCCTCCAGACACGTGGAGCTGATGTGCTTGATGCCGTCGATGGAGGAGACGGCGTCTTCGATGCGGCGCGCCACTTCCACTTCGATCTCCTCGGGGCTGGCCCCGTCGTATTCGCAGCGGATCAGAACGTAGGGGATGTCCAGACTGGGCATGAGATCGATGCTCAGTTTCCGGTAGGCGTTCACCCCCAGCATGATGAGGATGATGATGAAGGCCGTCATGGCGATGGGACGGCGGATGGACCATGTACTCAAAAACATTGTTTCTTCCTTATTCCACGATGGTGACTTTCGTGCCTTCCGCAAGGAATCTCTGGCCGGAGACGACCACTTTCCTGCCCTTGAGGACTTCCGGATTGGTGATCTGGCAGTTGGGCCCGTCCACGATCCCCTTCTTCACCTCCACGGAGGCGGCAACACCCTCCTTGGTGACCGTGTAAACGAAAAAGCGGTCCCCCGTCTGCAGAACGGCGGTTTCGGGGATGCCCTTGCCGTCGGCCTCTCCCAGAATGATGTCCAGCTCGCAGAGCATCCCGCTGCTCAAACGGACCTCCTTGGGCAGAAGCGCCTTGATCTTGAAGGTGCGGGTGACCGGATCTATTGTGCGGGCGCAGTAGGTGATGACGGCCGAGCCGCACTTCCTGCCGTCCACGGAGATGGAAACGGGGGTCTTGCCCTGTACGATCTTATGGTGGTGGTTGGCGCTGACGTAGGCGATGATCTCCAGATGGCTGATGTTTTCCAGCCGGAGGATGTTGGTCCCGCTTTTCACGTACTCCTTTTCCTCCTGCAGCTTGGAGGCGATGAGGCAGTCGAAGGGGGCCTTCACCATGGCGTCATGCAGATTCTTTTCCGCGATCTTGAGATTGGTTTCCGCCTGCACGAGCTTCGCTTTCCGGTACCGGACGGCCACCTTGGCCTTTTCCACAAGGGAATTGGCCTCCTTCCAGTTCACGATGACCTTTTCGTAATCGGTGGCGGACATGGCGCGGCTTTTGATGAGCTTTTCAGCCCGGTCCCGGTCCAGCACCGTCTTTTCCGCCTTGGTTTCCACGATCTTGAGTTCGATTTCCGCCGTGGCAAGTTCCGTGCCCGCCACGGAGACCTCCTCCTTCTTCACGGTCACGTCGTTTTCCAGCGTCGCCCGGTCGATGCTGAAAAGCAGATCCCCCTTCTTCACCATATCCCCTTCGTCCACCTTGAGGTCGTCCAGCGTGCCTTCCGTTCTGGCGGAAATGGTGGCGTATTCCACGGGGAAGACTGTCCCCTTCACGGGGAGACGGTCCTGAAATTTCTGCTCTTTGAGCTTCTGGAGGACTACCCGCACGGTTTTCTCCTTGACCGCTCTGGTCTTCTTGTTCTTGGCGCAGGAGGAAGAAAACACCAGCCCCAGGGAAAGAAGCGGGAGAAGTACGAAATATGCGTTTTTCGCGGAACGGAACATCATTGGTCTCCTTGTATGCACGAGTGCGTTTGTCGATTCATAAATATTCGCAGTATAATTTATTTGCAATATTCCAAAAAGGCAATATATTAAAAAGGGAATCTTCATAAAGAAACGGTTATCAAAAAAGGAGAGAGGCATGATCACCTTCAATCAGCTGAAAAATTTTCTTTCTCTTGCGGAGATCCTCCACTTCGCCAGAGCCGCGGAAAAACTGGGGATCACGCAGGCGGCGCTGAGCAGGGACATCAAGAAGCTGGAAACGGAACTTTCCAGCGCGCTTTTCGACCGCTCCGACAAGTGGAACATCAAACTTACCGCCTTCGGAAAAGTCTATTACGAGCATTTGAAAGTGCTTCCGGAGATGCTGGAAAAGGCCAGAAGCGAAGCCTTGCGGGCCTCCCGGGGCGAAACGGGCACGCTGAGGATCATCGTGCACCCGTCCATCTACAATCAGGTGGATATGAGTCTCGTCTTCCAGAAAATGCTCCACAAATGGCCGGAGGTGAAACTCAAGATCTCCGACGCGGTGGCGGATATGGCCCCTGCGGTCATCGAAAACGGGGAGTGCGACGTGGCCTTCTATCCCGTAAGCGATTTTTCCGGAAGATCGAAAGGCCCTTTCATGACCAAGAAGATGTTCTCCATCCCCCTGATGCTTGCGGTCCCCTCCGGGCACCGACTGGCCCGCAAGGAGACCGTTTCCATGAGCGACCTTGCCGGCTGCCGCTTCATTCTGCCCCCCGTGGAGGATGCTCCGGCGTTCCGCAGACACCTGGAAAACATTCTGGTGAACGAAGGGCATTTCTCCCCCGTGGTGGCGCAGGAGGCAAGGGGCCCCATGGCGACCCAGAATCTTGTGGCGGCCTCTCTGGGAGTGGGGTTCGTTCCCGCCACCATCCGCAACACCTTCCCCGGAAGAATCGTTTTCCGGCCCTTGCCCTTCAAGGCGGAGCGCACCATCGTGGCGGCATGGCTGGACAACAATCCCGCGCCTGCGCTGCAGAACTTTCTTTCCATCCTCAACACCATGAGCGATCCTGCGTTCCGGGAAAAGAAAAAGAAGGTCCGGCACTGAAAAAAACGCTTCTCTTTCCGGCATTCCCCGCTTGACAAACAAAGGTACGGGCGCTACAGTACGATACGATCCCCCTGTACATTCAACGAAAAAAGGCATCGAGATGAGCGAACTCTTGAAAAATTTCCGTACTCCGGGTGCGGAATTCCGCGGGGCGCCGTTCTGGGCGTGGAATGCGAAACTGGATAAAAAGGAACTTGTTCGGCAGATCCGCATTTTCAAAGAGATGGGACTGGGCGGATTTTTCATGCACTCCCGGGTGGGACTGAATACGGCCTATTTGAGTAAGGAGTGGTTCGAATGCATCAAGACGTGCGTGAACGAGGCGAAAAAACTCCATATGCAGGCGCACCTTTACGATGAAGACCGCTGGCCTTCCGGCGCGGCCGGTTCGCTGGTGACGCGGGACGACCGCTATAAATACCGTTACTGCTCGGCGGGCATCTACTCCCGCGCCGCCGATGCGCTGAAAGAGACAAGAGGGACTCTTCTGGCCTGGTATTCCGCCAAAGTAAGCGGTTCCGTAGAAGGAAGAGATCTTGCCGTAAAAGATCCCGTCCGCCTGAAATCCCCGGCCGACTTCCGGTGCGGACGCGGCCGCAAACTTCTCCGGTTCGCGTTGTGCCTGCAGGAGAATCATTCCTGGTTCAACGGGGCGACGTATCTGGATACCCTGAATCCCGAGGCGGTGCAGAAATTCGTGGAAGTGACCCACGAGACCTATTTCCGGGAGGTGGGAAAAGAGTTCGGCAAAAGTATTCCTTCCATCTTTACCGACGAACCCAATTTCTGGACCAGAGGCAACTGCGGGATCGCCCTGCCGTGGACGGACAAACTTCCGGAGATCTTCCGCAAAAAATACGGTCTGGATATTCTGGATCATCTGCCGGAACTTTTCTTCAGCTCCGTTCGCAAATATTCCTCCGTGCGGCTCAAATACTTCGATCTCCTTACCGAACTCTTCTGCACGGCCTTTTCCGGCACCATCGGAAAGTGGTGCAAGGCGCACAATATCCTGATGACCGGACACGCCCTGCAGGAGGACAGACTGGATCAGACCATCTACGGCGGCGCCGCCATGCGTTTCTACGAGTATATGCAGATGCCGGGGATCGATCTTCTTACCGAACACTGGCGGGTCTTCAACACAGTGAAACAGTGCACTTCCATGGCCCATCAGTTCGGGCGCAGACGGCGGCTCACCGAAACCTACGGCTGCACCGGCTGGGATTTCCCCTTTGCCGGGCACAAGGCGCTTGGCGACTGGCAGTACGCGCTGGGGATCAACTTCCGCTGTCAGCATCTGGCATGGTACTCCTCCGGCGGGGAAGCCAAGCGGGATTATCCCGCCAGCATCTCCTACCAATCCTCCTGGTACGACAAATATCATGTGGTGGAGGACTATTTCGCGCGTCTCGGCGCGGTTTTGTCCGCCGGGGAGGAGATGATCGAACTTTTGGTGATCCATCCCATCGAAAGCGCCTGGCTCAAAATGGATGTCCTGAATATCGGCAAGGTTTTGAAGAAAGAGGAAAAACACTTCGTGGACGTCACCGATACGCTTCTGGCGCAGAAACTGGATTTCGATTTCGGCGACGAAGAGATCCTTTCCCGGTACGGCAAGCTGAAACACGGCAGAATTGCCGTAAACAGGGCTTCCTACCGCGCAGTCCTGATCCCCCGCCTTGCCACCATCCGTTCCAGTACGCTGGCGCTTCTGGAGAAATTTGCGCAGCAGGGCGGCACGGTGGTTTATGTGGATGCCCCTCCGGCGTTTCTGGATGGAGAGCCCTCCAAAGAGCCTGCGAAAGTCTTTGCGAAATTCCGCAAGGCTTCTCTGACCGGCTCCGTAAAACTGCTGGAAAAAGTCGTCCGAAAAGTTTCCGTGACGAAGCCCGACGGGCGTCAGATCGGACCCGTGCTGGCCCGTCTGGCCGATTCCGGCAAGGCGTATTCGCTCTTCCTCTGCAATTACGGGACTGTTTTCAGGACCGGGACTCTGCTGAATGATTGCCCCGTGCGCGACCGCAAGCTGAAATTCCCCGAGGCGAAAATCGAAGTAGCCGTACCCGAACGCGGCAAAGTCTATGAACTGGATCCTCTGTCCGGCTCCGTCAGCGAGATCAAGGCGGATTACCGGAAGGGTCGTTATGTTTTCCACACGGCTTTCGAGGAGCTTTCCTCCCATCTCTATCTGATCACGGCGGAAGATCCGGGCAAACTCCTGAAAACACCCGTTTCTCCCGCTCTGAAAGCGGCCCGAAAACTGCCCGTTTCCGGCTGGGATTATGTTCTCGACGAACCCAATGTGCTGGTCCTCGACCATGCCGACTGGGCGATCGGCGGCAAAAGAAAGGGAAAGAATACCTTTTTCCTGAAGCTGGATGACGAATTGCGCACGCTTCTGGGCAAACCTCCCCGGGGCGGCAGGATGGTGCAGCCGTATTTCAGCGAACAGGTCCCCCCGGAGAAAACGTTGTCTCTGGAATTGACGTACCATATCCGGGTCGACCAAATCCCGTCCTCCGATTGCCTCCTTGCCGTGGAACACCCCGAACTCTATCATTTCGAACTGAACGGAAAGAAGCTGAAGATTGAAAGAGACAACTGGTGGTGCGATACCGTCCTGCAGTGCATCAAGGTGCCCTCCAGACTGCTCAAAAAGGGCGAAAATCTGCTGGTTCTGCGCTCCGAATATCACGAAAATCTGCCCGGACTCGAATCCTTGTTCCTGCTGGGCAAATTCGGTGTTTCCCCGGAAGAGACCGTCACCGCTCTGCCGAAGACCCTTTCGGTCGGCGACTGGTGCACGCAGGGACTGCGGCACTATGCAGGCAATGTGACCTATCTTCGCGAACTGGAAATCCCGGCAAAAGGCGCGCTTCTGGAATTCGGCGACTGGCGGGGCGCCGTTCTGGGCGTCAAAGTGGATGACGGAAAGGAAACGGTTCTGCCCTGGCCGCCCTGCAAAGTGATGCTGCCCGGCGGCAAACGCCGGATCGCGCTCACCGTTTACGGGAGCCGCCGCAATGCCATGGGGCCATTCTACTGCAAGACCCCCTGGCCGCCATTTTCCGGGCCCTATTATTTCCGGCTCTCCGAAGGGAAAGAGCGTCAGCTGGTCCCCAGCGGCCTTCTCCGGGCTCCGGTGATCAGGGAAATAAAGTAACTTTGTGTGCGGACAATTCGGGGTCGTATCCGTGAAACGGTGCGGGAGATCGTCCGGAAAGGGGATTTCCCGCATATTTTTTCCTTCCGTCCTTGCACTTGCGTCATTTTCCCGCTACATTATGTCAGGCAAACTTTTTTCCGGTACAAAACACAAAAACGGAGGCAGCATGAAAACCGTCAAAGAACTGAAAACACTGGAAGAACACTGTACCTACGTGGAACGTTTCGCAAGGATCTCCTTTTTCTATGCGTCCAAATACCTTTCCAAGCGTTTCCCGGAAAAGAAGTTGAGCGAACTCATCACGGCCCATACCCCCATCCGGTATCACGGGTTCAATCTTTCCCAGGAGGAGTGGAAAACCGAGCCCCGCTGCCTGCGCCTTCTGGAGGATGCGGACGCCCTTTCCTCTCTTCCTCCCGAGGAGTTCGAAGAGGAGATGTGGAAACGCAACAGCGCTTTTGCCCGAGAGCGGGCGGAACTCAACTACCCCAACGCCGTGGGCGTGAAGGCTCCCCCTTCCTGGAACTGCGGGAGTTTGAAATACGATACCCCCGCCGAACACCCCGCGCTCTCCCCCCGGAGGATCGTTTTCCATATCGCCAATTCCGTGGGGCCCTACTCCATTTTCGAAGATTCCGAGTATCTGGCAAGGTGCTTCCTTCTTCTCCTGAAGGAAACGAGACTCAAATACGGAAGCGACGATCTTTTCACCGGGACCTGGCTCAACGAACACCCCTCCTTCCTGAAATACTTCCCGGAAGAATGGCGCACGAACATGGCCCCCCGCAAGGAGGAAAAACCCGTTCCCGAATGGCATTTCGGCTGGTGGGGCCAGCTGGTCACGGGAAGGGGCACCATCAACCCCAAGGCGGAGGATTTCGTGCGGCAGAACGGGTGTCTCCGCTTTGCCTGCCGCTCCTCCCACTGTTCCTATGACGCCATGGAAAAGCACCTCAAGGAAAACTTCCTCCCATGAGGAGCCTTTTCATGGGAAAGATCCTCTTTCTTGCGGGAATGCTGTTTCTTTTTTCTCTGCCTGCCGCCGGGGAGATCACCGTAAAGCCGGAAGAGATCGTCATTGTCCTTGAGGAGGGTTCCGGGAACAGGGAGGCGGCAAAAGAACTGAAACTGCATCTGGAAAAGATCACTTCCCGGAAGATCCCCCTTCTCCGGCAGGGCGAAAAACTTCCTGCGGGAAAGCGTTTTCCCATGTATGTGGGGCTCGTTCCCGGAAACGGGAAGGAGACGTTTTCGGTCCATGAGGCGCACTATCTGATCCGGGAAAAGGAGGCCTTCTTCTACGGGCACGAAGAGGGCGGAAGCCGGTTTGCCGTGTACGAATTTCTGGAATCCGCCCTGAACGTGCGCTGGCCCTCCGGAGACGATATTTACGCTCCCCGGCAGGAAATTCTGGTCATCGGGAAAACGCAAGGAAACTGGAAGCCCCCCTTCACCTTGCGCTTCATGCGTTCCGGGAAAAAGCAGGTCCTTCAGCGGATCTGGAAAAACCGCATGCGCATGGCGTGGGCGCGGGAGTGGCAGTACGGTTCGGGGGATGCCGAATACGGGAACTGGTGGAAGCTTTACGGGAAAAGTCATCCGGAATTTTTCGCCATGAACATCCGGGGGTTCCGGGGACCTGCTCCCACAAGACTCAAAGGGCTGCCCCTTACCGGGGATGCGGACGCCTATAAAGGCAAGGAACTGCGGGTGGCCTTCTGCTGCAGCAGTCCCTCCTATCTGGAGGAGGTCGCAAAGCGCTATGAAGAGAAAAAAGCGCCTGCGTGGCTGAACTTTTCCCAGCCGGACGTCTATGCCTTCGAGTGCTGTTACTGCGAAAAATGCCTTGCGCTGGATCCTTTCAGGATCAAAAAGGGAGAGCGCCTCCCCGACTACGGCCTTGCCGACCGCTATATCCATATGACCAACGCTTTGGGCGACAAGGTGCTTGCGAAGCATCCGCAGGCGAAGATCATGAGCGAGATCTACAATTTCTCCCGCAATCCCCCGGCCCGCGCCAGGATCAAATATCCGGGCAACACCTTCTACCGCATGGTTCCCGGAGACTTCACCATGAAGGGGATCGATTCTCTTCTGGAGGGCTGGAAGAAGGCGGGAATGAAAAAGTTTTTCTACCGCCCCAACCGGCACGGCCATTACATCACCCTCATGCCCTGCGGATATGAGGAATACTTTTTCGATATTTTGCAGAAGCTGGTGAAGGCGGGGTGTCTGGGGTTCGACTACGATGTGGCCCACACCTATCTGCACAGCGGGCAGTATTTTTCCGACTATGTGCTTTTCAAGGCCATGCAGGATCCTTCCAAAGACTTCGCCCATTGGGAACAGCACTATATGCAGGCCTTTTCCCCCGCGCAGGAGGAGATAAGCGCCTACTACGCCTACTGGAGGAACGAGGTATGGAAAAAGCGTCTGGAAAAGGATGTGGGCAAACTGGAAAAAGCGGGCAAATTCTATAATTTCGGGAGGGGACTTGCCTGGAATCTGGGGAAATACTACAGGAAAAGCGACTTTTCCGAGGCGGAAAAGCCCCTGAAAAAGGCTCTGGCAAGGACCGATCTCCCCGACGATGTACGCAAACGCATTGAAAAGCTTCTTCTGGAAAATTTTCACAGTTTTCTCATCTTCCGCGCCATGACGGGCAAGAAGGACGCGGACAGGCTTGCCCTCCTGCGCTTCCGGGAAAAACATTCCTTCCCCCTGTTCCCCGATGCCGAAACGAAATGGGGGGATCTCTGCGGACTCAAAAAACTTCAGCAGCTCAAAGAGTATCTGCCTCCCTATCTGGAAACGCCGCTTTTCTGGTACTTCAAACTGGATCCGGAGAACGTGGGCATGAAGGAGAAATGGTATTGGGATCCCCCGGAAAAATTCCGGAAATGGGGCGCGGTCATGGCCACCAATTCCAACTGGGAGAACCCGCACAAACACTATAAGAACATTTCTTCCGCGATCCGGGAAAAAACGGCCAGGTACGACGGGATCGCCTGGTACGCCGTCACGCTTCCCAAAATTCCCGAAGAGTGGAAAGGGAGAAGGATTTTCCTCTATTTCGGGGCGGTGGATGAATCCTGCACCGTGTTCATCAACGGGAAGAAGGCGGGGGAGAGGATCTATAAGAAGCCCACCGACTGGCACACCCCCTTCGTCATGGAGATCTCTTCCTGCATCGACTGGGAAAAAGAGACGCAGAGCGCGGTCATCCGGGTGGAGGATGCCGGAGGCGCCGGAGGGATCTGGAAGAGAGTGACGCTGGTTTCCAAAGAGAAATGAATCTGAAGATGTTCAATCATAACAACAAGGGAGGATTTTCATGAAAAAGTATCGTTTTCTGCTGGCACTTATCCTTTTTTCGGGGATCGCTCTTCATGCGGAGGAGGATTTCGTCATTTTCCGTCTGGTGCGTCACGGACAGCCGGGCATGAGGGGGACGGTCTTCACTCCGGAACAGAAGGCGGCATGGATCGGGCTGGGCCTTACCCCGCTGGGGGTCAAGCAGGCGCAGATGACGGGAGAATTCCTGAAGAAGGAGGGGCGGAACTACAAGGTGATCGCCTCCCCCCAGGAACGCGCGTCGGAAACCGCCGACATCATCTGCGGGATCCTGGGGACCACCTTCACGCTGGACAAGGACCTGCGGGAAGTGGGCAATGCCATCCGGGAAACGCTCCCCAAACTGCGGGGCAGATTCAAGCACATCGACCCCAAGGAGAATATGACCCTCACGGAAGAACAGGCGAAAGGGTTCAAGGAAAGCGTGAAGGATATGGGGCTCCGGGGCAAGGGCGTCATCATGAAACTGGTCCAAAGCGGGGAGAAAGGCCCCTTCCTTCTGGTCAGCCACGGCGCCTTCATGAACGCCACCATCTTTACTCTCACCGGAAAGCGGGCCGCCCCCTGGAACTGCGGCATGACGGAACTCAAGGTCTTCAAAGACGGGAAGGCCCAGATCGTGAAGGCCGCCTTCCCGGAAGTGCTCCCTGCCGACATGATCACGGACAATCTTTCCACCTTTTCCAATGATCCCTGGCACGCAAAATTCCTCCCCTGCAAGGCGGAGCGCCCCAAAGACCTTTCCTTCCTGAACAGGGAGTTCGAGTTTCTCCGGGAAAAGAAAAACTCCTCCTGGAAAAGGAGCAAAAGCTGCCGCCTGAGTACCAAAGAGGGCCTTGTCACGCTGAAAGGCGCCGCTTCTTCCAAGGAGGCCGCCACCCTTACTTCCCCCCGCTTCCCCGCGGATCTTGCGGGAAAATACACTGTCGTGATCGAAGCGAAAGGCTCGGGGAAGGGATTCATCCGTGTCCAGGGGGGCGGCTCTCACTGCAAGACCGCCATGGAGCTTACCCCGGAGAAAAAGGAATACACTCTTGAGGCGGCCCCCCACAAGACCTACAAGATTCACCAGATCATTTTCGGCGTCGAGCCAAGCGGAACGCTTTCCATAAGCTCTTTCAAAATTCTCCCGCAGAAGGCCTCCTCCGGCCGCTGAAAGGGGAAGAGGGCTGGGAAAAAAACACTGCTGACGTTTCCAGCCGGGGCGTTTTGGGGGAATGGAAAAAAACACAGCGGGTGTTTCCAGCCGGGGCGTTTTCAAGGGGGGAGAGACAAACGCGCTTGCGCTTTTTTCTCTCCCCCTGGACCCCTACACTTTTTCATGCAGAAAGGCCGGGCTGGCTGGATAGGTACTTGGGTACAGAAGCGTCAGGTGGATGGATAGTTTCCGTTTACGGTTACTGCGCGGCCTCCCGGCGGAAAAACGCCGCCGGAAAGCCGCTTAGTGCTCGCTCCCGGCTCATCCGGCCGCAAATACTTGCGGACCGTCCGCTAGGCGTATGCCCAGCGGTTCATTCGCCT
>JAGAEF010000082.1 GCA_017613255.1 Lentisphaeria bacterium | reverse complement strand
CTGGAGATTGGTTTGATTGCGTCCGGAAATGACGACATTGCATCCTGCCTCTGCCAGCATTTCTGCGATACAGCGTCCGAGTCCGCGCGAAGAACCCGTGACCCAGGCGGTTTTCCCTTTGTAATACTCGTTCATTGCTTCATCTCCTCATGATTTATGCGTGGTTGACCGTCCGTTCGATCACGTTGTCCTGAATGGCCTCTTCCAGCTTCACGAAGGTGGCGGAAAAACCCGAAACACGCACACGGATGCTCTTGTATTGGTCAGGATCTTTCTTCGCTGCAATCAGGTCTTCGGCGGAAACATGGTTCAGCTGCATGTGCAGACCACCTTCCTTGAAATAAATCTCGATCATGGAAACCAGTTTTTCAAAACTTTCTTCGTTCTGGACCGTTGCCTCGTCCACGGACAGATTCATGATCGAATTTCCGCACATGATCCCGGTAGGATCCATGTGGGCTACAGAGAGCAGATGGGAGGTGATGCCGTCCCGGTCTTTCCCTTCGGATTGTCCGCCGCCGAAAAGCAGCGCGCTTCCCGCGACCCGCCCGTCGGGAGTCGCCTGCGTAAGCGCTCCATATTGCGCGAAATGCAGACGGTACCCGGTGAGGTTGCCGAAATTGAGGGCGTGTCCGAAAATGTCGGTGCGGCCGTCGGCGAAGTTGTAAACCGAAGTGTAGAACCGGTGGGCAATACTGTTGGAGAACTCGTCGTTGTTGCCGAAGAATTTCCCTTTGCGCAGGATTTTCGTGCGCAAATCTTCATATCCTTTCCAGTCGGCGTCCAGCGCGGCGAGCAGTTCGGACATGGTGCAGAGTTTTTCCTCATAGACGAACTGGCGGATGACGCTCAGGGAGTCGATGAGGTTGGTGGATCCCATGAAATTGGCGCACCATCTGGCGCGGGTCGCGCCGCCCTGCGTCACGCTCAAGGCCCGTTCGACGCAGCCGGTCATGAACAGCGAGGTCAGCACGTTGCAGTCCCGGGAACGGAGCATGTTGAAGCGGTTGGAGTAGGCGAGAATGGTTTCCAGATCGCGGTAAAGTTCCTGTTCGTAAACGGCATAAAAAGAATCGAAATCGGGGCAGGACAGCACCTCTTCTCTTCGGTCGTTGAGCGTATTCACCAGCGAACGCACGATGTTGGTGGTATTGCCTCCCAGCGAGATCCCCCCCTGAAAAGCGGGCTCGTTGCAGCCCACCATGATGTAATCGTATGCGGTTTCCCAAGGAACTTTATTGATCTTCATCAGGGCGTTGATGCGTGGTTCGTCGTTCACCAGCGCGATGCGTTTGTTCTTGTCTTTCCGTTCGCAGTCCATGACCTTGTACAGCACGGAGCGGGGCGTAAGCTTGTTCCAGCGCAGCGAGACCTGCGGCCGGATGAGATCGGTTTCCATGAGGGAATCCAGGATCAGCTCGGAAAGTTCGTTCCAGGCGCATTGACGGTCGATGGTATAACCGCCGATGACGAAATGGGATTCCGCTCCCTTGTCCCCGTTCGAGGTGCCGAAACGAGTGTAACCATGGATCATCACGTAAAGTTCCTGAAGCAGTTCCTTTGCGTGTTCTTTCGTGAGCGTGCCGTCGGCGATCCCCTGCTGATAGAGCGGATAAAGATACTGGTCTGGACGTCCGATGCTGTCCGGCTGGAAAGTGAAGCAGAAATAAAGACACTGCACTGCTTCTTCGAAATTGCGTGCTGGATGCTCCGGAACCTGTGTGATGTTGGATGCCATGCGCAGAAGAGTCGCCTTGCGTGCGGGATCCGTGCAGCGGAAAGCTCTTTTCCGGCACTCCGCGGCATACTGCTGAGCCCGGCGGAGGATGCCCCGGATCATGGCCTCCAGCCCGGCAAGGAAATTCAGGCGGGAAAGGTCGTCGGTATATTTTTTGCGCGATTCGATGATCTCCTTGCGGAACCCCTCCAGCCCGATGCGGATGATCTTCCCGAAATCGGCGTTGGAGTGCTGCCATTCGAACGTGCAGAGATTTTCCTGCGGCTTGCAGTAATATTTGTCGCGGACTTCATAAAAAAAACGATGCCCGCACCGGGGAAAGAGATCGGCTTCCACTGACCCGTCGAAGTGCATCATGCCGAGGAGTTCGTTGTCCTCCGTGAAATAACACTCCTGCGCTTCCATGTACTCGGAAAGACGCTTGGCGATCCGCAGAGGATCGGCCAGCTTGAGATCGAATTCGTCATATTCGACTTTTTGAGACGGCGGAAAAATTTCGCCCGACCGGGCCGCCTTGACTAATCTTGCGATTCTTTCGTTCATGATGATCCTTTCCTTTCGTGTTTGCCGGATAATATAGCACGGTTCGGCGGAAAGGGAATATCGGAAGGGAAAGAAAACATATCATTTTCTGATATAGAGGGGGCCGTAAGTCGTCTTGCGCAGACGGCTGGGCGCATATCCGCAATAGTGTTTGATGAAGCGGGAAAAGTTGAATTCCGAGGAAAATCCCAACTGAGAAGCGGTCTCCTTGATGCTCCTGCCTGGATCGTTCAGAAGCTTCAGCGCTTTTGCGCACAGCTCCCGGATGAGGTACTGTTTGGGCGTGATGCCGAATACGGAGTGGAAGACCCGGGAAAAATGGGCTTCCGACCACCCCATTCTTGCGGCCATTTCCGCCGTGCCGATGCGGGAATCGAGATTTTTGCGCACATATTGGAACAGCTCCTCGAATTCCATGGCTTTTTTCAGATCCAGCGGCAGATGTTCCGGCCAGAATTTCACCAGAACTTCCATTGCCGCTTCCTCCGCTTTCGCCAGTCTCCGCAGGGGGTTCTCATCGGCGAAGGCTTCCCGGATCTTTCCGGCAAGGAGCTTATCTTTCAGCATATACCGCTCATGCAATCCGGAAAAAAGATCCACGCCGGGAAAGAGCTCATAGCGGAAATGGATGCACAAATGCCGGTTCGCGTGAGTGTAACGGATCCGCATGGGCGTGTCGCAGGTGGTGAAATGGATCGCGTTTTCCTCGTAATTCATGCGGATCTTTTTTTCCGGAAGCTCGATCCAGGAGGGATCGGAAGGGTTCTCCCTTACGCAGAGGGAGATCAGATCGAAGGGGAGTTTCCAGTCCCGTTCATATTGGGTGGATTCTTCGAAAAGATCCACCAGATGGAACACGCACGAAACGTTTACCGGGGTTCTGGCCGCAAAATACGCATATTTCATTTTCTGCTCTTTTTCCGCCGCAGCATCCCTATTTCCCTGCTCCCTCCGGGAGGGGGCCAAGTGCCTTTTTTTCCCATTTTCCGCCGCGGAAAACGTAAGGAACCTTTTCGTAAAGCACTTCCGGCTGTTTCAGCTTGACGATCCTGCACTCTTTCCACTCTTCCCCCAAACGGAACATGGCGGGCGTGGCGGGCCCGGCAAAGCGCAGGTCGAAGAGCAGATCTCCATCGAAATCGTAATAGCTGACATTCTTCCATGTGATCTCCCACACAGGTGCCGTTTCGGGCGACAGGAACACGGTAAAATCTTTCTCCGGGGCCGAACCGCCTTTGCCCGAGTGGCAGATGATCATAAAACTCCCGTGATCTGCGGTCATCACGATGTGTTTGGGCGTTACCGTCGTGAACCGGTCGTCCGGGGCTTCGGCTTCGGGGACGACCTGAATGCGGCCTCCCGTATTCAAGCGTTTCGCTCCCTTCAGGGCAAGGTACGCGCCCGCGGAAAACGAAAGCGCCATGAGAAACAGGACGACAAGGATCCAAAGTATTTTTTTGAGCATGGTTTCCTCCCGTTGCGTTTTTACATAACTTACCATCATTTTGCGGGATTGCAAGGGGAGGGAGCTCTTCCTGCCGAAAAACGCATGTGTTTCGCCCGAAAAACGCCCATTTCCTTTTCTTTGTTTCCTTCTTTTGTTGCATAAAAAGCTTTTTGCTGTATAGTATTCCCTTGTGAATTTTCTGACTTTTCGGAAAAAACGGAAAACGGAGGAAAAAATGGAAAACGGTGCGGCAAAATACCCCCGGCCCCGGGGCGGCTGGGTCAAATATTCCGGCAATCCGGTCTTCGGGAATCCGGAGATCGGGACCTGTTTCGATGTTCATGTCCACAGAATTCCCGGAAAATACCGCATGTATTTTTCCTGGCGGCCGAAAAGCTCCATTGCGTGGATCGAAAGCGAGGACGGGATCCATTGGGGCGAACCGCATATCGTGCTGGAGAAGGATCCTTCCAGCGGCTGGGAAGACGTCCTGAACCGGAACTGCGTGGTCCGCTTCCCCGACCGCACCCTGATGTGGTACACCGGACAGGCGAGGGGGTTCAGCCGCATAGGCTGTGCCGTAAGCACAGACGGGGAACGCTCCTTTTCCCGCCTTTCCGCTTTGCCCGTCCTGATCCCGGAATTCCCCTGGGAAAAGGAGTCGGTGATGAATCCTTTCGTGCTGTTCGATGAGAAAAAACGGCTCTTCCGCATGTGGTACGCCGCAGGCGAAACCTTCGAACCCAACGCCATCGGTTACGCGGAAAGTTCCGACGGCCTTCACTGGCAAAAATCCCCTCTCAATCCCGTTTTCGTGCACGGGAAGGCTCTTCAAGATCAGGCAAGAGTGGGCGGATGCGAAGTCCTGCCCGATCCGGAACACGGCGGGTTCTATATGTTCTACATCGGCTATTACGACATCGATACGGCGGGGATCTGCGCAGCTCACTCTCCCGACGGGATCACGCAATGGACCCGTCTTGAAAACAATCCCATCGTCTCCCCCGATCCGGGAAAGTGGGATTCCGACGCCTGCTACAAGCCAACGGTGATCCGGGACGAAGAGAACAAGTGCTGGAAACTCTGGTACAACGGACGCACCGGCGGAAACGAATACATCGGAATGGCCGTCCATGAAGGGCTGGACCTTTTCCGGGAAAATTGAACACGCTATACGTTCTCTGCCGACTTTTGCCGCGGAGAACCTGAAAAACTTTTGAGGAGGAAATATGAAAGAGTTTATCGTAGAGGGACACGAGAAAAGTCTTCTCCCGGACGGTGAATGGCGCCTGGTGTGGAACGACGAATTCGACGGGACCGAACTGGACCGTTCCAAGTGGGATTACCGCCTTTCCATGATGGGGCAGCGCTTCCCCGGCTGGACCGACAAAGGGGTCCATCTGGACGGAAAAAGTCATGCGGTCTTCTCTCTTCAGCTGGAAAACGGGCTTCCGGTGAGCTCCCAGCTGCAGACGGGGTACAATTTCATGGACGAACCCGTGAAACCGACCAATTTTCTGGGGAATGACCAGCAGTGGAACATCGGAAAACTCAAAAAAAGCCTTTACACCCACACCTTCGGCTACTACGAGTGTTGCTGCAAACTGCAGAAGGCCCCGGAAGCGTGGTGGAGCGCGTTCTGGCTCCAGTCGCCCATCATCGGCGCGTCTCTGGACCCTGCGGAAAGCGGTACGGAAGTGGACATCATGGAGTATTTTCATGCGGGCAAGTCCTCCGTTCACTGCGCCTTTACCGGGGGCTACGGGCAGGACTGCAGCCGGGAGAGCACCGGAAGCGCGGCGGATCTGGATCCGGAAGTGTTCCATCGTTTCGGTCTGCTCTGGGACGAGACCGGCTACACGTTCTATATCGACGGCAAAGAGGACGGCCATATCGGCCGGTACATTTCCAGGCGTCCGCAGTTCATTCTGATCAGCACGGAGGTGCAGGGCTACCGGAGAGTCGGCCACAAGCCTGTGGAAAAGGCCTTCGAACTTGCGGGCAAGGACTTCTTCCTTGTGGATCATGTCCGGGTCTTCGATAAGGTGTCATCGTAAACCCTGACCGGATCCCCTGCGCCCGATCAGGACGCCGGGGGGGCTTCAGCGGCGTATGCGGGCGGGCAGACCGTAATTCTCCCCGCAACGGGAGAGCAGTCCTTTGTCCACAAGCTCCTCCAGCATCCTTTTGCAGGCGGTGTCCCCCAGAAAGGGGTATTCCTCGAAGTCGTCCAGTCCCTTGAAGATCTCCAGAAACGAAGTTTTTCCGGAAGAGACGATCTCCAGCATCTGACGCTGGGTCCTTGTGAGGCCGT
>JAGAEF010000081.1 GCA_017613255.1 Lentisphaeria bacterium | reverse complement strand
CCTCGGACAGCTCGAACACCCCGTTGCCCCGTCTGATGCAGTTTCTGCACATGCGGCATCCGGAGGAAATAGAGAGTTTTCCGTCGACAATTTCAATGGCGCCGAAAGGACACAGCCCAATCAGGGCCTGCAAATCTTTCGCCTTTTCCTGATGAATGATGATCTGCGCCATGTTTCACCCCAGTTTCTGCAAAAATTTGTTGTCGGAAAGATAACGGAAAAGCCGTTCCGAAAGCTCTTTTTCGGCGCCCTCCCACTTTTCCTGCCGGTTGCTTTTTTCCGGAGGAAAGATGCGTTTGACCTGAGTAGGGGAACCGTTGAGCCCGTAGTGGGAGGCGTCCTTGTCGGAGAGATCCTCAAGCGTGAGAACGGGGATCTCCCGCTGGGCGGTGGCACACAAAAGCTTGTAGGAGGGGAGCCGGGGTTCGAAGATATCCTTTTCCACCGTGATGAGACAGGGCAGAAGGATCTTTGCCTTGAGGCGGTGCAGAGGCAGATCCTGCGTGACGGTCAGGGAAGAAGCATCGGCGTCATGGACGGCGCAGACGTTGGTCACGTGGGGAATCCCCAGAGACTCCGCCAGCTCCGGCCCCACCTGCGCCGTGTCGCCGTCGGTGGTCTGCTTGCCGCAGAGAATGAGGTCAAAAGGCCCCGCCGCCCGGATCCCCTGGGCAATGGTATAGGAGGTGGCCAGAACGTCCGCGCCTCCGAATTTGCGGTCGGAGAGCAGGAAACCGTGATCCGCGCCCATCATGAAGGCCTCCCGGATCACCGCCTGCGCCTGCGGCGGCCCCATGGAAATGACGGTGATCTCTCCGCCGTACCGCTGTTTCAGCTGCAAGGCCGTCTCCAGAGCATAGAGATCGAAGGGATTCATTTTGGATTCCACGCCGTCCCGTTTCAATACCCCCGTTTCCGGGTCGATTTCCACCTGCGACGTGCCGGGGACCTGTTTGATACAGACCGTGATTTTCATATTGTTTCTCCCAGAAATAAGCCGGATGCACTCCGCTCGCCATAACAAAAAACAGCATACTATAGCACCGAAAACCGGAATTGCAAATGGGGAACTTGGGAATAGTGTCGAACACCTTTCCGCAGGGGTTTTCGTTACGGAAAACGCCCGCAACAGGCGATATTTTCCTTTTTTTTCGTTTCCGGTCTTGAAAAATCGCCTGAAAGGATGGAAATTATGTAGAAACGAAACGGAAAAACCGACACAAAAAACGGCCGGACCGCCTGCGCAGAAGGGGAAAAGCGTTTCCGAAATGCGCGCGGGGAGCCGTCAAGAGGGAGGGACACAGAGTGTGATTTCCGGCGTCTTCAAGACGCCCCTGCGCCGAAAGATTCCGGCGCGCAGAACCGTTTGCAAAAACCAAACCCATGACAGCCCCCGGGGCGGGAGAAAAAAACATGTTCAAATCCAACTACGGACTTTTTTATGATTTTCACACTTCCACGGATATTCCGGATGTGGGAGAAAATTTCGATGCGGAAGCCTTCACCGATCAGCTGAAATCCTGCAAAGTCGATTTCCTCACCTGGCACGCAAGATGCAATCAGGGCAACGCCTACTACGACACCCGTTACGGGAAACGGCACCCCTCCCTGAAGTTCGACATGATCCGCGCCATCGGAGAGGCCTGCCGCCGGAAGGGGATCACCTTCAGCGTATACTTCAACGGCCATTTCAGCGACGAAGAGCTTCTCCAGCACCGGGACTGGATGAACATCGAATTCAAGGGGGACACCTATCACACCTATGACGAAAGGGGCTTCTTCACCCCCGGACTGAGGGCCTCCTGCTACAACTCCCCCTACCGGGACCATCTCATGAACATGGTCCGGGAACTGCTGGAAAACTATCCCGTGGACGGGTTCTTCTTCGACTGTCTGGGCGCGGCCTCCTGCATCTGCCCCTACTGCGTAAAGGAGATGAAGGAAAAAGGGATCGACTGCACCGATCAGAAAGCGGTCCACGCCTTCGGGGTCTTTTCCGTGCAGAGATTCTGCAGAGATCTCAACGACCTGATCCGGAAGATCAAGCCCGATGCGCTCCTGTTCTTCAACGGACGCCCCGCCGAGGAGTCCGGCGACATGCTCAGCCATCTGGAATGCGAGTGTCTCCCCACCTCCTTCTGGGGGTACGAAAGCCTCCCGGTCTATGCCCACTACCTGCGGACCGTGGCGAAAGGAAGAACGGTCATGAACATGACCGGAAGATTCAACACCTGGGGCGATTTCGGCGGTCTGCGCACGGCGGAAGGGCTGGAATATGACCTCTTCTACGGGGCGGCCAACGGCATGAGACCGGATATCGGCGGCCACTTCCACCCCCGGGGAGACATGGATCTGCCGGTTTTCGACCGGATCCGGGAAGTGTACAACAATATCCAGCAGTATGACGAATGGGTGCTGGATGCCGTGAACGAGCCGGAGATCGCACTGGTCTATCCCCTGCGGGGAGAGGACTACCGCCCCTCCGGACCCGCGGAGTCCGCCGTAAGGATGCTCACCGAACTCAAGGTCCAGTTCGATCTGGTCACCACTTTCGTTCCCTGGGACCGTTACAAACTTCTGATCTTCCCCGACGACGTGGTCTTTACCGAAGAGGTCGTCAAGCGGGTGGAAGCCCATCTCAAGAAGGGGGGAAAGATCCTGGCCACGTCCCGGTCCGGACTGGATCCGGAAGGGAAAAAGTTCGCCCTCTCCTCCTGGCCCGCGGTCTATCAGGGAAAGATCCCCTACGATCCTCTCTATTTCATGCCTGCGGGTCCCCTTGCCGAGGGCCTTCCGGCAATGCCGCTTTCCGTCTATGCTTCCGGGACAAGGGTGCAGGCTGCCAAAGATGCCGTCACCGAAATGTTTCTGGTGAAGCCCTATCTTCCCGGCGACTGGGACGGACTGCGTTCCAACTACTACAATCCGCCGGAAAAGGTAACAAATGAGCCGTTCCTCGTGCGCAGCGAACAGATCCTCTACATCAGCGCCGAACTGTTCACGGGCTACGCGAAACGCGCCCCCAAACAGCTGCGGGAACTTCTGGGCAAGGCCATCGTCAGTCTGGTGCCGGAACTGAAATTCACCTCCTCCACGCTGCCCAGTTTCTCCCGGGCCTTCGTGCAGAAGAAGGGGAATACGGAACTGGTCCATCTCCTTGCCTACTGCCCGGAAGGAAGGGGACAGGCCAGCGCGCTGGAGGACCGGATCACGCTGGTGGATACGGAAATCGCCCTGCGCACGGACGGGAAAAAGGTCCGCAAGGTCTATCTTGCCCCGGACCGCAGGGAGCTTGCTTTCCGGGAGGAGGGGAACTATTGCAAGGTCCGGATCCCCATGATGACCGGGTTCGCTCTCGCGGTGTTCGAGTACTGAGCCCCTCCTTTGCACGGGAGGCCGTATGGATTTCCATGAGGCACTTTACCCCGATCCCCGATCCCGGTTCCTCTGTCGTGATCCTGCGTGACCCTTTTGCACGGGAAAGGGCGAAGAAGGGTTTTCATTGCGGAAAACGGCATAATTCCCTGTATTTTCGGAAAAAAGGACTTGACTTTCTTTCCGTTGCTGTTACATTTTCCGTAAAAAGAGCAGTTCGTATCAACACACGGTACGGAAAAACGGGGAAGGAGGAGCTTATGAGGATCAGAGTGGAGGATCTGACCAAACGTTTCGGGAGCAATGTTGCCCTGGACAAGGTCACGTTCGAAGTGCCTTCGGGCTCGGTGTACGGGTTCGTGGGGCCCAACGGCGCAGGCAAGACCACGGCCATACGGATCATGGCGGGATTGGAAGGACCGGATTCCGGAACGGTTCTCTATGACGATCTTTCCGCCGTGGAATACCCGGAAAAGGCGCGGCGTTTCGTGGGATTCATGCCAGACACGCTTGCCGACAGCAAAGACATCCGCGTATGGGAATATCTGGACTTCTTCGCCCGGGCCTGCGGACTGGCCGGAAAGGAAAAGGAAAAAGCCCTGATCCGGGCGGGGGAACTCACCAATCTGGACAATCTTTCCGGAAGATTTTTGTGCGAACTTTCCAAGGGCATGAAACAGCAGGTCTCCCTTGCGCGCATCCTTTTGCACGAGCCTTCCGTCCTGCTTCTGGATGAGCCGGCGGCAGGACTGGATCCCCGGGCAAGGGCGGAACTGCGGGAAAGTCTGCGGTCCCTTGCCGCAGACGGCAGGACCATGCTCATTTCCTCCCACATCCTTGCGGAGCTGGAAGACCTTGTGGACGGGGTGGTCATCATCGAAAAAGGGAAGATCTCCGCCTGCGGAGAACTGTCCGAGATCCGGAACAGATCCGCTTCCGGGGAGTGCCGCGCGCTTCTCACCTTTTCCTCCGATGCGGCCTCTTTCGCGGGAAAAGTGGAAGCGCTTTGCCCCGGCAAAAGCGTAAAGGTCCATTCGCCCCGGCAGCTGCTGCTTATTCTCGATTCCGAGGAGGAGTATTTTTCCGCCATGGCGAAGATCTTTCAGGCGGGACTTCCGGTCACGGCCCTCTCCCGTCCGGACTGCGGACTGGAAGGCGTATTCATGGAAAAGACCAAAGGGGAGGTACAGTAATGAAAAATTTTGCAGAGATCCTCAACAAAAGCTTTCCCGACGGAATGAATCCGGTGCTGGTCAAGGAGTTCCGTCAGACCCTCAACGGACGCACGCTGGCGGGTTCCTTCATCGGACTTGTCCTGATAAGCATTCTTTTTTGCTTTCTGGATCTCCAGATTTCGCCTGTCGGGAGAGGCACGGGATTTTCCGCCCTCTACTGCTTCATTTACTGGTTCATGCTCATTTTGCCCGCCGCGGGATGCTTTTCCCGCTGGTATGTGGAAAGGGGGCAGGACTGCCTGACGCCGGAATACACCACTACTCTTTCCCCGTTCACCATCCTCAACGGCAAACTTTTTTCCGTTCTGATCTCTTCCCTGATCCTTTTCCTTACGGGACTGCCCGCATTCCTCTTTCTGTGCGGAAGATGGGACTATTCGGTCCTCCTACTGTTCCTGCTGGCTTTTGCCTTTTTCCTCGCAACGGTCATGCTTCTCTGTCTCCTGTGTCTTTCGCCGGAACGCAGAAAAGTCTCGACAGGCTCGCTGCCCGGCTTAACGCTTCTCGGCCTTCTTTTCTGGTTTGTGGGATTCCAATTTCTCGGGTTCTTCTGCAACCCTGCGCGCGAGGGTGCGTTCGACATGGCGATCCAGGCGGATGTGCTCCTGTTTTCGTTTGCCGTCCAGTGTTATTTCTGGTGCTATGCCCGGCTGCTTCCGGAACAGGCGAACCGGATGGTCCTCCCCCGTATTTCCGGGCTCATCCTCTGTCTGCTGCTGGTCGCGCTGAGCGGGGTATGCCGTCTCGATTCCGGGCTCGTGCTCTGCTGTTACGGGACCGTCAACGTTCTCATCGCCTCCTTCGAGCGTCTGGAGCAGACGAAGCGGAGCTGCGCCGAACTGCCGGGAAATCCTTTTCTCCGTCAGATCGTCCTCTTTTTCAGCAGCGGCGCCTGTCGGGGCCTCTTCTACGGCATCGTGTTTCTTGCCGCAGGGATCCTCCTCCTGTTTTTCACGGACGCATCCACAGGCAAATGGGGGGACATAAGCTGGAACGGGAGGTTTGCCGCCTGTCTTGACTGGTACAACCCGTATGTCGCCTTCTGTCTGTATCTCGTATTCTATGCGGAGCTTCTTCTGGTGCTCCGGCGCTGGAATCCCCGATGGAAGCCTCTTGTGCTCCTTCTGATCATCTGCGGGTTCTTGAGTCTCCCCTCGATGCTCTGTCTTTTTGCCGGGGGCGGGGAAGGGATATTTTTCCTGTTTTCCCCTCTGAGCATCGCCTTTGGCGAAAAGAGCTTGGCGATCCCCGCGCTTTTGTGTGCGGCGGTCCTGCTTGTGATCGTGATCCAGAACGTTTCCGTTGCCTTTTTCCGGAAGGTTTTCGCCCCACGGAAAGGAGAATAGCCGTTTCCCCCGTACCTGCATAACGGTCCCCGGCGGACTGGAGAAAGTGTGATCCTGCTTCGAACCTGCCTGCGGCGCCGCCGTGTATCCGCCGATCCCGAAAACGCCCGGTCCGGCAGTCCCGGAGGCTACATTCCTGCGGCCGGAGGCGTCCGGCCTTTGGACACGCAGTCCAGATCGGCCTTGAGCAAATCCCAGCTGGGCGGGCGTTTCTTCGGATCCCTGCTCAGCATCTGCTGGACCAGCTGAGACAAGTTTTCGGAGATTTCCGGATTGCGCTCACGAAGCGGGACCGGATCCTTTTTCAGCATATCGGCAAAGATCCTGTGGGGATCTTTCCCCGTGAAGGGAGGCTCCCCCGTCACCAGAAAATAGACCGTGGCGCCAAGCCCGTAGATATCCGTGGTGCAATCCAGCTGTTCCGTGTTCCAGAACTGTTCCGGGCTCATGAAGCCGGGCGTGCCCAGCCCGTTGCCCGCAATGGTCAGCACCGTGGAATCCTCCGATTCCAGCGACTTGGCGATCCCGAAGTCCAGCAGATGCAGGTGTCCTTTCCTGTCGATCATGATGTTGGAAGGCTTGATGTCCCTGTGCAGCAGTTTCAGCTCCTTCCACGCATAGTTGAGCGCATCCGCCAGCAGCCGCATGATATGGATCAGGGTCCCTTCGTCGAAATGATACAGCTCCCGCTTCCGGATGTTTTCCAGAGTGTTTCCGTCGATGTATTCCATGACGATATACGCGTTCCACGCATCGCTCCAGGAATCATGAACCCGGACGATGGTTTCGTGATTGAGCCGCCGCAGCAGTCGGGATTCCCGCCGGAACCTTTTTATATAGACACTCTTCTCCCCCAGATCGAAGGGAAGCGTTTTCAAGACGAAACGGACGGAAAGATCATCCACGGGACAGCAGAGATACAGCACCCCCATGCCGCCCCTGGCCAGCTTCGTCAGGACCCGGTACTTCCCCACAACGCTGCCCGGAGTGAACTGAGGAGGCGAAGCTTTCCGGACCGTGTGGCAGACCGGACAAATGCTCCCCCCGTCGGAGGAGGCATCGGGGACCATCTCGCCGCCGCAGTT
>JAGAEF010000080.1 GCA_017613255.1 Lentisphaeria bacterium | reverse complement strand
CCGACGATGTGGTCTTTACCGAGGAGATGAAAGAAAAGATCGTTGCCCACCTTGCCCGGGGCGGCAAGATCGTGGCCACGGGGAGAAGCGGACTGGCCCCCGACGGGAAGAGCTTCCCGCTGGAGGATTGGCCCCTCGTCCGGCCCGGAGAGGGCAAGTTCGACCCCCTCTATTTCCTGCCGGAGGGAAGATTTGCCCGGGGGCTTCAGGATATGCCCCTCTCCCTGTATGCCGATGGGATCACGGCGGCGCCTTCTCCCGGTGCCGTGGTGGAAATGAGCTGTGTAAAGCCCTTCCACAACAAAGGCTTCGACGGGATCCGCACCTCCTGGTACTGCCCGCCGGAGGGGAAAACGATTGTTCCCTTCCTTGCCGTCAAGGGCAATATCGTCTGCATCACGGGCAATTTCTTCCAGGGCTACTACAACCGCTGTCCCTATCAGCTGAAGCTTCTTATGGGCAACATCATGAAATTCCTTCTGCCCAGACCCGTCTTCACCCACGAAAATCTGCCCAGTTTCTCCCGGGTGTTCGTCCGGAAGAGGGGGGAGGAAGAGGTCCTTGTGCATATGCTGGCCTATACTCCCGAACTGCGGGGCGGCGCCATAGCTCTGGAGGACCGGGGATTTTTGGTGGAGAGCAGGATCGCCCTCCGCACGGGGGAAAAGAAGGTCAAAAGCGTGAAAAGCTGTCCCGACGGGGAAGAACTCCCCTTCACGGTCAAGGACGGATACTGCCATGTGACGGTTCCTCTGGTCCACGGCTATAAACTCCTCTCTTTCCAGCTGGAAAAAGAATAAAAAACATTTGCAAATAAAATAATAACGTCTGAATAAACAAAAGGAGACAAAAATGAGAGAATCCACTCTGCAAAGGGGAAGTTCCGCAGGGCGTCTGAAACGGTCTTTCACGCTCATCGAACTTCTGGTCGTCATCGCCATTATCGCCATTCTTGCGGGCATGCTGCTGCCTGCGCTGAACAACGCCCGGGAGAAGGCAAGGGAGATCTCCTGCCGGAGCAATCACAAACAGCTCTACACCATGTGGATGATGTACGTCAACGACAGCAAGGACTGGCTGCCCGTCTCCATCAACTACAAGGCCTATGTGCACGGTCTCATCGCCCCCTATGCCGGGAACGGCGCCATTCTGCCCTGGAAGATCAATGACGGCAACCTCAAGTGGGACATCCCGGTATCCCTTTACAAACTTCTGGACTGCCCCAGCGCCGCCTTCAAGTACGATGACATCTACTCCTACAACGGAAAGAGCTATCCCTCCATCTACGAGATCGGGTATATGCGGATGCTGGGAGACGGCTTCTACAAGCCACGGAACCTGAGGCATTTCAATAAATTCAGTCCCTCCCAGATCCCGCTGATGGGCGACCGGCCGGATGCGGCAAGGACCACCGGATTCGGGCCACAAGGGCTGATGACCTGCGACTCCTTCGAGTTCCGGCACGCCGGGAAGCGCGCCGCCAACATGGCCATGCTGGGAGGCAGCTGCATTGCCGCAAGAGGGGTCACCAACGTGACCAAGCAGAACGAGCTGGCGGGTATGGGATTGATCGTGCTCCCCGGAAAGTGGTATACCCAGAGAAAGACCAACGGAGATTATTCCGACTGGCAGTAAAAACGCTTTGCCGTTTCCCGACGGTTACTTTCAACATCATTCGAACTATGAGATAAAACGAAGGAACGCTCATGCGTACTGTAAGATTTCTGTGTCTGTTTCTGTTTATGGGCTGTCTCACTTTGCCCGGGATCCAGGAGGTCCACAAGAAGGGCAATTACGTCACCCCCCACGTGAAGTGGCTTTCCCCCGTGCCGAAGGAAAAGAAGCCCCGGGTCCTCTTTTTCGCCAACTACTGGGGCGGCGGCGGTCGGTATCCCGCGGAAATGGCCCAGAGATTCGACATGGAATTCGATTGCGTGACCACCGGCTCCACGGGGACGGAAGTGTATCTTGCAGGGGCGGAATCCGGCGCGGGCAGACTGGAAGATCTGCTCCGGGAAAAATGGGACGCCTTCGTCTTCTTCGACAGCACCCCCACGGATATTCTGGCGAAAAAGTACAAGAAACTCTACTCCCTCATGCTCTTCAAGATCGTGCGGGACGGCACCGCGCTCCTTCTCATCGACTATGACGACCCCAAGGTGCTCAAGCCGAAAAACAAGATCCAGGGCCCCTCCATCAGGGAGGAAGGAAATCTCAAGCTCTCCTACTACACCATCGGCAAGGCTCTGGGCGTGCAGCTTCAGGGGTTCGATATGACCGACCCCCAGTGGAGGACCCGCCGTTCCTATGCGAGAAAAGCTGCCGCCATGACTTTGCCCTATTCCGAGGAGTGGCGGGCAAAATATGAGGCCATGTTCCGCAAGATCGGGGAGGCGCTTTTCTACGCCATGCGCAAACCCCTGCCCGCGCTGAACGTGGAAGTGAAGGACGGCAAGGCCGTCGTCACCGGGGAGCTGCCTGAAAACGGGACGCTGGATCTCTGGGCGGACTGCGGCGGCGACCGGATCTGGCTCAAGAAGGGGGAAAAGGTCAGCAAAGGGGACGAGATCGTTGCGGATCTTCCCGCTGTTTTCCCCGGAGACCATTTCCTCTCCGCAAGGGTGAGGAAGGATGCCAGCGGTTACTCCTTTGCCGGGACCCCCTGGAAAGTTCCGGAAGTTCCGGGAGAAAAGATCGGAAAGATCACCTTTACGGACGGCGTTTACTACGGCGACCCGGGGAAAACCGTTTCCGGGAATGTGGAATATTCCGGGAACGGGAAGGTACTTTTCCGCATCCGGGACTGGGACCGCAGAACGTTAGCGGAACAGGTGCTGGAAGGGCAGGGGGGCAAGGCTTCCTTTGCCGTAAAGCTGGAAGAGTGGATGCCTCCCATGATGACCTTCGAATTCTCCCTGAACGACGGAGAAAAGGAGGTTTCCCGGAAGTATGAATACGTCAACCGGATCGTCCGCAGGGACGATCTCTTCGAATTCAGCGTGTGGGGCCACCCCTACAATCACAACGCCGGACACGATCTCAACAGACGCCTTGCGGAACTGGGGATCACCTCCATCATGCAGCCCGGGACCAATCCCGGACACAGCCGCTGGGGGATGCTGGATTATCAGATGTGTTCCGTGCCCGTCTATGACTCCATTCCCGGGGAAGATCCCAAAAAATGCTTCCTTTCCGATGCGAGATTCGAGAATTTCAAGGAGAAGCGCATGGAATCCGCCCAGCGGTCCAGAACCAGCGGGCTTAAGTTAGTCTCTCTGGGGGACGAAGTGAACAGCCATTACGGCTGTTTCGCCCCCGACTGCCTCAAGGCCTACCGGGAATTCCTGAAAGAGAAATACAAAGGGGACTTGAACAAACTCAACGCCAACTGGAAGAGCTCTTTCAAGGATTGGAGCGAAGTCGGCCTTAGCTTTACGCCGGACAAGAACGAGGGCAAGGATTTCGCCCGCTATCTGGAAGCGTTCATGGGCACCACCTGGCGCGCATGGGAAAATCACATGGTCCCCCGGCACGTGGGATATATCCAGAAGGCGAACCGCTTCGAGGATTATGCGGAGCAGTTCCGCAAAAAGCCCAAGGCGAAAAAGATCATGAACAACATCTTCATGGATCATGAGGCGGCCTGCTTCCTTTCCGGGAACTATGCCAGATGGTTCGACCGCATGGAGTTCAAGAACGAAGTCTTCCTGCGGGCCACGAAACGCTTCGCGGACTATTTCTCCTCCAGGGACAAAAGCATCCTTGCCGGAGTGGAAGGCACCGGAGCCTTTGACTATCTGGGCAACATGGGCAAAGTCCCCTCCGCCATGACATGGACGGGCGCCTATGCGGAAGTCAACAACAACAAGGTCAACGAACTCATCCGTTCCATCACGCCGGAAAACTATGTGAGCGCCACCTGGTTCGGCTACACCACCAGCGCTTCTCTTCTGTGCGAAAGGGTCTGGACCGAAATGATGCGGAGACCTTCCATGATCATGTTCTGGACCAGCACCGGCCACGGCATGCCCTCCTACTACGGGATCTGCCGTCCGGACTACTCCCTTTTCACCCCCGCGGCGGAGATGATCGAACAGACGAAAAAACTGCGGGCGGGGCTGGGAAGCTCGCTGATGCGCAGCAAGTCCGTCACCGACCGGATCGCCATTCTTTATTCCTATCCTTCCGCCGGGTTCGGGGCGCGCATCCACAACGGCGCCTCCTACGGCTACGCCAGAACCAGTCACGACGGGGCCATCCGTCTGGTCTATTCCCTGGGGCGAACCTTCCGGTACATCACCGGCGAAATGCTGGAGGAAAAGGATCCTCTCGAAGGGTATAAGGTCCTGCTTCTTCCCCGGGTGAATGCCGTAAGCGACGTTGCCGCGGAAAAGATCCGCAAATTCGTGAAGGACGGCGGAACGGTCATTGCGGACGTCCGGACCGGCATTTTCACCGACCACCTTGTCCTGCGGGAAAAAGGCGCCTTCGACGAGGTTTCCGGCCTCTCCCGGGAAAAACTCCTCCCCGCGGCGGAAACGAAACTTGACGTTCCCGGGCTTCCGGAAGGATCCCTCTTCCATCCGGAACCGGGGGTGCGCGCCGGCACGGCCAAGGCTCTCTTCTCCACAAAGGACGGCTTGCCCGTCTTTCTGGTGAACCGGTACGGAAAAGGAACGTTCCTCACGCTGAATTTCCCCTTCGGCGAGCTTCCGAAGATGGAAAACACTCCGGAAGCCATGAAGAATGTTCTGGCGAAGGCTTTCGACAAGATCCCCGCGGATCCCGAAATCGTTCTGGAGACCACGAAAAAGACCGATCACGCCTACCGCACCGCCAAATGGCGCAACGGGGAGATGACGATCCTTGCCGTCAAGAGCGAGCCCGGCGGAAAGAAGGTCTATTGCGCAGCCATCCCGGAAGAAAAGTTCGTGTACGGGATCGAAGGGGAAAAGTTCTACGGGAAGACGAAAAATTGGAAGTTCGAACTTCTGCCTCCCAAGCCGGAATTTTTCGTGCTTGCGGACCGTCCCCTTCCGGAAGTTGCCGCTTCCGCTCCGGAAAAGGCGGGAAGAGGGGAGACCTTCTTTGTCTGCGTTTCCGCGAAAGGGATGAAGGGCGTCCGCCCCGTCCGGGTGAAGTTCCTGAAGGGCGGGAAACTCTACTCCCTCTACATGGACAAGGAGATCATGCTTAAGGACGGCGGAGAGGAGAAGATCCCCTTCCGCACCGCGCTGAACGATCCCGAAGGGGAGTATACCGTGGAAGTCACGGACATCTATACGGGCAAAGTTGCGAAACTCCCCCTGACCATCCGTTGAGAAAGGAACCCATATGAAAGCACACTTTTTCTTGATTCTCGCACTTCTGTGCGTACTTTCTCCCCTTTCCGCCCAGACGGGGAGCGTTCTCAAGGTCTATTTCGTCTCCCCTGCGGATCCGGCCATGACCGTGGAGAACATGACGCAGGAGCGTTTCTGGGAGAAGGTCCCCGCCAGCTCGGATTTCATCCTCAACGTTCCCGGGATCGTGAAGAATTCTCCCCGGACGGTCTTCAAGGCCGTCTCCAGCTCCTCCACGCTCTTTATCCGCATCGATGCGGATGAGGAAAACGTGGAGAAACTCCCCTTCGGCTCCCGGGTCCCCGGAAGGGATGCCGGAGAGATCTTCAAGGTGGCCAACGTGGAATTTTTCTTCGATCCGGGCGTGTTGAGGAAGGATGCCGCCCAGGTGGTCTTTTCCGTCACCGGAGGGATCTATGACGGCATCACCAACGGCAATCCCGGATGGGTCTATGAGGGCGTGGCCACCAAGACGCTGAAGAACAAAGCCTCCTGGAGCATGTTCGGCGCGTTCCCGTGGAAGGATCACGGCGTGGACAACGTTTTCTCCATGACCCCCGCCTCCCACGCGCTTATCGGCTTCAACGCCTGCCGGGGCCATTCCACCTTCTGCTATCCCAGAGCTTTCGGCACCCAGTGGTCCAAGACACCCCCCAACAGCTATCCCAGAAGCGACTGCTTCGGCGTTCTGGCTCTGCCTGTGAAGGGCGTCGTGGAGCTTCTGCAGCAGCTTGTCGCCCAGTCTCCTGCGGCTCTGGCTCTGGAAGGCGCGCTTCCCTCCGGGTCCGAGAAAATCTATTTTTCCGTTCTGGAAAAAGTGCTTTCCGCCACGAAAAAGAACGCCTCCTCCCTGCCGGACAAGCAGAAAAAGGAGATTCTGGACAAACTGGCGGAGCTGGAAAAGGTCCTTGGGAAAGATGCCGGAAAGGATGAGCTCGTCCGGGCGCTGGACGAGTGCGGAAAACTGGGAAAAACCATCCATGCCGCCCAGATGAATATGAGCGATGATCTGTTGAACGATTTTTGAAAAGGGTTTTTGAAAATGAATAAAATTCTGTTCGTCGGCTGTTTTCTCGCCGCACTGCACCTTTCCGCCCTTTCCCCGCTCTTCAAGGACGGCATGAAGATCTCCTTCTGGGGAGACTCCATCGTCCAGCACGGAACGCAGGAGGGGGGCTTCATCCATCTTTTCATGGACGGCCTGAAGCGTTCCGGAATCCGCAACGCCGCCTTCGTCAACGAGGGCATCGGCGGAGCCAGATCCAGCACCATGCTGGAGAGACTGGACCATATGCTGAAAAAGAAGCCTGATCTCATCGTCCTGCACTGCGGGACCAATGACGTGGGCTGGGGGAAACAGGGCTGCACGCTTCCTCAGTACAAGGAGAACATGGGGAAAATTCTGGACAGATGCGCCAAAGAGGGCATTCCCGTATTCCTTGTCACTCCCACCATGCACACGGAGCAGGCGGAGAGCAAGAACAATCTCCTTTTGAAGGGGTACTGCGAATTCTTGCGGGAGACGGCAAAGAACCGTTCCCTCCTCCTTGCCGACTGGAACGCCAGGATGCACGCGGTCCTCAAGTCCAAGAAGATCGACGGGGACCGCATGCTGGTGCTTACCGTGGATAAACTGCACCTCAACGGCTACGGCAACCGGTACTTTGCCGAGTCCATGCTCGCCGTCGCGGGCGTTCCGGAAGAAACCATCGCCCAGTGGGAAAAGGAGTGGGATATGCTTCCCGCCATGACCGTCATGCTCAACGTCTGGCACAAGCCCCAGTACAAGATCTCCATCCGCGACTTTCAGAAACTTCGTGCCGAAGCGAAAAAACGGAAAACCACCGTGGATGACCTGTTGAAGAAAGCCATGAACGATTACATCCAAACCTTGCAATAAACCAAAAAAACAAAGGAAAATCACCATGAAAAGAACTCTTTTTGTTCTTGCCCTCTCCGCCGCGATCCTGAACCTTTCCGCCGAGGAACTCCCCATCAAGGCGACCCCAGAGGGGAAAGTGAACCGTTTCACCACCACGCCGAAAAAAGGCGACGGGATCACCTGCGTAAAGCTGGAAGACGGAAAATGCGTCGTCAAAATGGACGGGACGCAGGAGATGAAGAAACTTTTGAGCAGCACCAGACTCAAGATCGCCCAGGGCGACAAACTCAAGATCACCGTGAAGGCGAAGGGGAAGGGAAACATCTCCTACGGCGTCTACGTTTACGACTCCAACAAACCCAATAAATTCCTCGGGGCCGTCTACAAGAACGATCAGGCAGTCACCGAAACTTCCGCCGACTATGTCTATGAAGGCGTGGTGGAGAAAAACGCCAAGGAGAAATCCTCCTTCGACCGTCCCGCCTTCGGCCTCTTTTTCTTCCATGCGAAAAAGGGAGCCGTGGTGGAAGTGGAGAAGATCGAGTACGAGATAAAGAAGGCTCCGGAAGAAAAAGTAGCGCTTCCCGATTTCTGAGAAAGGTTCCGGCATGAAAAATCTTCAGCTCTGTGTGTTTCTTGCCCTTTCCTGCGCTTTGGCTCCTCTCCTTTCCGCCGGGGAGAAAAAGGCAGAGGGCGGGGAAAAGCCCCAGTTCAAGTCGTGGAGTCTGCGTTCCGAGGAAAAGGAGGCTTTCACCTTTTCCGGACGGGATGTAAAGATCGCCCCCATCAGGAAGACCGCCATGATTTCGGTGCAGTCCCGGTTCGCCGTTGCTCCTTTCGACAAGGTGACTCTCACGGCGAAGTTCAAGGGCAAGGGCACGCTGCAGCTGGGATTCCATGTCTATTCGGAAAAACAGTATCTCACCACCTTCGATGGATACAGGCTCCTGACTTATTCCCCCGATGATTTCACGGAAGTCAAGTATGTGCATTTCGTCCCTGCGGACGAGGGCAAATACAAGGCCATGAAGAAGGCGGTCCCCTGCATCTATCTCTACGGCGGCACTTCCGGGGAACTGCGGGATTTCCAATGGAAGATCGAAAAGTTTTCCTTTGACCCCGACTCCCCCCTTTCCAGGACTCCTCCTCCGGAAGGGACTCTCCCCATGCAGAGACAATTGATCCTGCCGGAAGCGCTGTATGCGGTCCCCGGTCTGGAATGCAATGTCTTTTTCGACAATATCTTCCTTTCCCAAAACAAAGAGGATTTCCAGTTCAAAGTGGAGTGCCCCAAAGGAAAGGCGGATGCCGAAAAGTGGAGTTATTCCCCGGAGGAAAAGGATGCGGGAAGTTTTGACTGGACCGTTTCCGTTTCCGACAGAAAAGGCAATCTCGTCGCCCGGAAAAGTTCGAAACTTTTCGTAGCCCCCAAAGACGCGGGAAGCGGGAAAGAGTACACGCTTCTCATGTTCGGCGACAGCATTATCGGCGTCACCTCCTTCCCCAAACGCGTCCATGCCCTTTTCCAGACCCCCGGGAATCCCTCCCTCGTCATGGTGGGGACCCGTCCCCGCAAACCCTCTTCCAAAGGCGCTCTGGCCCACGAAGGATACCCCGGCTGGAGCTGGTACTACTTCGTCAACAAAGGGCCCTTCGTGAAGCAGAGCCAAGGGTATCCCGTTTGCCTGGACGTGCAGGGCTATTTCGACCGGGCCAACAAGGGAAAAGCGCCGGACTTCATTACCGTCCAGCTGGGCGTCAACGACGTTTTCGGGCGGGATGATTTCCGTCTGCCCTCCGTCATGGCGGCCATGGAACAGCGCATGGATCTTCTGCTTGCGGAACTGCGCAAGTGTGCTCCCCATGCCGTGATCGCGCTGGCCTATCCCACGCCCGCCTCCAAGAATCCGGAAATGACCGATGCGAAGCGGCGAGCTGCGGTCCGGCGCTTCCAGATGAATCTTTTCGAGTATAATTATCTTTTGCAGAAAAAGTTCGGGAGCGCCGGCAAAAATCCCCTCCGCATCCATCTTGTCCCGGTGGGGACCTCTTTGGATTGCGTGAGGAATTTTGCGGTCAAAGATCACGTCCATCCCACTGAAGCGGGCGGCAATCAGCTGGGGGATGCGCTCTACGCGTTCCTGAAGTACCAGATGAGCCTCCGCAAATGAACGTGGAAAAACTTGTCCGCAGGCAGGAGCTTTTCTCCCGCCGCGGCGGGACGGACTTCCGGGACGGATTTCTTCTGGGCAACGGGGACTTATGCGCCCTTGCCTGCGTTCCCGCCCATCTGGAATGGGTGTTCAACAAGGTGGATGTCTTCGACCCCACCACGGAAGAAGTCCTGCTGAAAAAGATCCTGCCCCATGAGGAGTTCCTGGGAAGGATCTCCTCCATGGAGCCGAAGAACACCCTTTTTCTGGATGAAGTGGAAAACGTTCCCCACAAGGGCAAGCGGCACAAGGATACGATCAGCGCCGGGATCCTGCGCCTCCGCTTCTGGCGGGGATGCGGCTGGAATGCGCCGGGGATCCCGCTGGTGACAAGACGCCTTTCCCTTTTCGACGGCCTTCTGGAGGAGGAAGTGCGCTTCCAGAATCTTGAGGCGAAGATCCTTTCCTTCATTCCCCGGGGAACGGATTTGTTCTGCATGCGGGTGACGGAAAAGGGACATCCGGAGCGCCCCCATGTGCTGGAAGTGGTCCGTCCGTGGAATGTTCTTCTCCCGGAGATGCAGTGGGTGAAAAAGGAGGAGAATACTCTCGCCTTTACCCAGAGCCTGCCCGGAGGGAAGGAGTTCTACGCCCTTGCCGTCAGGATCGTCCCCCGCGGGGGCGGGAGTTCCGTAACGGGTTTCGAAACGGCTTTCCATGGCACGGAAATGGTGCAGAACGGGGATTTCGACCTTTTCCTTTCGGTAAAAAGTTCCCTGGGGGACGCCGATCCTCTGGAAAACGCCCTGCGGGAGGTTTCTTTTGCCGCGGAAAAGGGGTTTCCCCATTGGAAGAGGAAGAATCAGACCTTCTGGCACACCTACTGGGACAACGCCTATGCCGATTTCGGAAAATACCGGGAGATCCAGAAATATTACACCTTCGGCCTTTACGAGATCGCCTGCATCTACGGCAAGGCGCCCATGCCCGGCCTCAACGGCATGAGTTACGGCCCACTGGACGAACGCAATCCGGGGCTTTCCAGTCAGGGATATACCCATGACCAGAACGCCCAGATCCCCTCTCTGGCGTTTTTCCCCTCCAACCGGGTGAAGTTCATCGAGGTGGTGGCGGATACCTATTTGGCCGGAATGGACCTCCTGAAAAAGCATACGAAGGAGCTTTTCGGCTGCGACGGGATCTTTCTCCCCCTGACCGTCAACCAGCGGATGATGGAGTACCCCACAAGGTCTTACCGCTACACGATCTGCGGGAGCGCCTATACAGGGACGATCCTTGCCATGGCCTGGAAGTACTCCCGGGACAGAAACCTTCTGGAAAAAAAACTTTATCCCCTCCTGCGGGAGTTCGCCGTTTTCTATCAGCACCTTTTCCGCCCCGGTCCGGACGGGCGCCTCCATCTGGACTGGAGCGTGCCCCCGGAGATCTTCACGCTTACGAGAGACGAACTGGCCACCACCTCCCTCTTCAAAAACGTGCTGGAAACGGTGATCGAAGCGGCGCGTCTCCTGAAAAAGGACGAAAAACTTTTGAAGGAATGGGAGGAGCTTCTGGACCGCTATCCGCCCATTCCCATGACCCCTTCCGGCGCCTTCTGGTGCGGGCCGGATATCCCCCTGGACCACTACTTTTTCGGGGGCCACATCCTCTATCCCGCCTTCCCCGCGGAGATTTGCTCGGACAAAAAGGCCCTGAAAAAGACCATCGAACTTGTCGAAACGGACGCCGTGGAACGCTCCTTTGCCGATTTCGGGGGGAGATTCCACATGAATCATGACTGGAGCGCCTTCCTCCTTACGGAAGCGTATCTGAGGGCGGGAGAAAGGAAAAAGGGCTGGGAAGGGGTCCTGCGTTTTCTGGAACTTTTCGCCAAGGAGAACGGACTTTTTTCCCACGATCCCATCCTCATAGGCGATGTTGCCGAATCGGAAAAAAACGAGCGGAACAATATCGAAAAGATCCAGCGGGGCAGACGGGACTGTTGGGGAAAAGTCCTGCGCTATTCCGATCCGGGAACGCCCCACCCGCCCTGCGTCACTCCGAACGCGGATGCCAAACGCTACGCCCCCGCCGTGCAGGAGGGCAGCAGCGCCTTCCTTTTCCTTGCTTCGGAACTTCTCCTGCAAAGCCATGGCGGCGTTCTCCGGCTCTTCCCCGGAGTCCCGGAGGATTTTACGGGGGGCTTTTCCCGGTTTCTGGCGCAGGGAGGCTTCGAGGTCTCTTCCCGCATGGAAAAAGGCGTCATAACGTCCCTTCAGGTACGAGCTCTCGCGGGGGGAAGCGTGAAAGTTTCCGGGAGACATCTCCCCGCCTTTCGTCTGAACTTGCGCAAAGGGGAGGTCTGGAACGGAACCTTCGGAAGCTGATGATTTCGGAATTGCACGGGAAAGAGCCCGCAGTATATTATACGGAAAACGACCGAAAAAAAGGATGGAAAAATGTATATCGAAAGTGATCCGGCAAACAAACTTCTCAAGATCCACGGGGCGGAATCGGAAAAATTCACCGTGCGGAACGGCAGCGGCGGGGAGGAAAAGGTGCCTCTCCTCAAAAAAAGCGTGACGGAGGAGGGATTGTTCCTTCTTGCCGATGCCTCCACTCTCACCTCGTGGACGTTGGAAAACCCTGTCCTTTATACGCTCCAATGCGGTTCGGAAAAGAGCCGTTTCGGCGTTTCCAAGCTGGAAACCTTCCGCAACGAGTGCGTGCTTCTCAACGGTCATCCCATCTACTTGAGGGGCTACATACGGGGGATCGTCGCCCACGACCACCCCAATATGACCGGAGGAACGGAAAAGGATGCCGCCTTGAAAAACATCCGGCAGGCGAAAAAATACGGCTTCAATCTGGTGCGGTTCCACAGCACCATCCCTTCGGAAGCCTTCGTGGAGGCCGCAGACGAGCTGGGGCTCCTCATCCATATGGAGATCGGGTTCGCCTACGAGTACGATGAAAACGGGAAGAAGAAAAATCTTTCCATGAACAATGCCGCCTGGAGGGAAACCATCCTCAAGTACCGCAACCACCCCTCCGTGTGCATTTTCTGCATCGGCAACGAAATGCACAATGCGGGACGGTTCCCGGAGGTGAGGAGCCTCTACGAGGAGGGGAAACGCCTTGCCCCGGGCAAACTCATCATGGACAACTCCGGCTGGGGGGAGTTCGACCGGGAGACGGCGGACGTCTTTTCCCAGCACATCGCCTATTTCTTCCCCTGCGGACGGCATAAGGATATGTTCGTGGAGGACAACTGCTGGAGGCTCAACGGCAATGTGGGAAACACTCCTCTGGAAGGGGAAAAGGAGGAGTCTTGGGGGAAAAGCTCCTTCCGGCAGGAGGCGGTGCCTCTGCGCCCCACGCTTTCCCACGAGGCGGTGCACTATATAGAACTGCCCGACTACGACGCTCTGGCCGGAAAGTATGACGAATTCGCCGGGAGGGTCGGGCAGGAGTATCTGGAGAAAAACGGGATAAAAAGACCCCGCTTCATGACGGAGCTTCCCGCCCTCATCCGCAGGAAGGGAATGCTGGAAAAGATGCCCGACAGCATCAGGGCAAGCGAAACTTTCAAGATGATGGCCGTCAAGTGCTTTCTGGAACGGCTCCGGCTTTCGCCCCTGTGCGGGTACGAAATGCTTCAGTTCGCCGACTGCTTCAAGTACGAAAACAAGAACGGGATCGTGGACTGTTTCGACGATGATAAATACATCCCCGCGGACTGGATGCGCCGTTTCAATTCCGATCTCGTGCTTCTTGCGGACTTCCCGGGCAGGACGTTCTTCGGCAATGAGGAAGTCTCCTTCAGCGTGTACGCTTCCGCCTTCACGGCTGCGAATCGTCCCCTCCGGGGGAGGTTGCTGGTGACGCTTTCGGACGGAGCGGTCCTCTGCGATCTCCCGGACGTGGCTCTTGCGGGAGGACTGCAGAAACTTGTCCGGGTCTCCTTCCGGAGGAAAGCTCCCGTACAGAGCGTGGTCCTTCTGGAAGCGGAAGCGCGTTTCATTACGGAAGAAGGGGAATTTTTCAACAGCTGGAAGCTCTGGCTCTATCCGGAAGCAACACTCAAAAACCATTTCGAAACTTCTTTTGCCTCCCCCGTTCTGAAGAAGTTTTTTGCCGGAGAAGCGGAAAAGGACGCCGCAAAAAAGGATCTTTTCGTGACCGACAAGCTGGATGAAGCCGTATTCGAAAAACTTTCCAGCGGGGTGAACGTTCTTCTGTTCTACCGCAGGAACTCTCCCGGAAATCTTCTGGAGTTTCCCGGCGCGCTGGAACGGTTCAAGCCCTGCATCTGGGACCGGGGAAGCAATCTGGGCGGCGTGCTCTGCGACGAAAATCTGCGCAGGGCCGTGGGACCGGAAAAATATTACGATCTCAACATGCAGGACCTTCTGGAGGCGGGCTCCAAGATCTGCTGCGACAAATTCAAAGGAAAGTTCCGTCAGCTGGAATACGGCGTGGACAAACCCGTCCGGGACCGGATGTCCGGGCTCATCCACGGGGTAAAGGATTTCATCGAAGAGGATACTCTCCGGGATTTTTCCCACCTTCTCAGCGTAAAATGCGTGAACGGGAATACCGAAGCGCTTTTCTGCATCTGCACCTACAATGTGGAAAACGTCCGCTCTCCCGCCGTGAGGAATCTTTTGGCCTTCCTGCTCTCCGGAAACGAAGTTTTCCATACGGACAAGGTGTGGAATTTGACGGAAATGCGGGAAACTCTCCGGAAGATGAACGAAGAGGGCTTCCGGGAGGAGGACGTGATGAACCGCTTCTGGGAACGGGATGACAAACCCGTGGAAGACACGCTTTTCTGGGAAGAGGCGGGGGTGGACCTTTCCAAGCTGGGGAACCGGTGACGCGTTCCCTTCGGCGTCCTATTCTTCGGGCTCCTTTTTCGTCCGGTTCCGGTACTGCACCGGGGTCACTCCCACGAACTGCTTGAACCGCTTGGAAAAGTGGTAGCGGTCGGCAAACCCCACGGAAGAGGCGATCTCGTCGATGCTGGCATTGGTGTTCACCAGAAGGAACTGGGCCTGCCCCAGCCGCAGGTGGGTAAGGAAGCTGTTGGGCTTCTTGTTGGTCTCCTTCTTGAAAAGCAGATAGAAATTGGTGGGGGAAAGCCCCACCTTTGCGCAGACTTCCGAAACGGTGTTGATGCTGCCCAGATTGTTTTCCATGATCCGGATGGCCCGGGCAATGCGGGAATCGATCCTTTTGGTCTCCGGTTTTTCGAAAGCCTCCTCCGGAAGGGCGGCAAGGTGGTGCCAGACCAGATCCAGAATCATCCTTGTTCTGTGTTCCGGCTCTTCCGCCGCCACGAAACGGGGCAGGACCTCCCGGAGATAATCCGCAGGGAATTCATAGATCCCCTTTTTCACGAGTTCGAAATCTCCCCCCAGGGAAAAGTCGATGTAAAAGTGCCACAACGGCTTGGTCAGGGCGGTGGAAAACAACGTGTGGGCGGGGATGAGATAGACCGTTTTGGACCGGAACAGGATGCGTTTTCCCTCGAAAGTAACGCCGGCTCCCGCCGAAGAGTTCCAGTAGAGGTGCCAGAAACTGCCAAACGAACGGCTGCTGGTCCAGTCGTCCAGGCGGAGAAATCCGCAGTCGAAGATCTCCGGGACTCCCAGTTTCTTCTGCAGGAGATTGACCTGTTTTATGGAAATGTTTTCCCGTGGGGCAAGCGGCATGGTTTCCTTTCGAAGTTTTTCCGAACCTAATTTATCTCCGGCAAAGTTTTTTTCAAGACTTTTTCCGCTTCCGGGAAGCGTTTTTGCACGAAAAAACGGGAAAAAGGAAAAAACAGAAAAGAACCCCCATGTCATTTCCTGCGGAAAAGATGTCATTGTATCCCAAAAAGATTTTCCCGCGCTTGAAATCCTTTTTCGGGAGGTTATCTTTTATGGAGATAGAGAGAGGTATTTTTCCCGTAAGGAGGATTTTCCATGAGAAATACGGTTCTTCTGGACGGAGTCTGGGATTTTGCTTTTGCCGAAGGCATGAGTCTGGAGGAAATGGTTCCCGGCGCCGTCGAACTTGCCGAACCCATGCCCGTTCCCTGCTGTTTCGACGCTTCCAAACGGTATTTCGGCAAACTGGGGAGCGCCGCCTACGGGAGAAAAGTGCGCTGCGGCGGGAAAGTCCGCCTGAAGATCGAGGCTCTGGGCCTGAGGGGAAAAGTGTTCTGGGACGGGCGGAAGATCGGGATCTGCGAACACCCCTTTTCTCCGGAGATCTTCGATTTTTATGCGGGAGAAAGTGCTCTTCACGATCTGTTCATTGCCGTGGAAAACATTCCCCACGGGCCCGAAGAGGGAAAAATGTTCCTTCTGGATTACGATTTCTACGGGTACGGCGGGATCTACGACTCCGTCACCCTTACGGAACTTCCGGAATTTTTCATCGATTCCATTCAGGCCATCCCTCTCGACCTGGAAGGCAATGTGAAAATCCGCCTCTTTCTGGGGGGAAAGATCCCCTCTTCCGGGTATGAAGCGGCCATCTCCTTCGACGGAAAGGAAACGGAAACTTTGCATCTTTCCGGCGCCTCTCCCGAATTCGTCTGCAAGGTGCCGTCTCCCCATGTGTGGACCATGGAAAAGCCCTTCCTCCACCTTTTGAGCGTGGAACTGGAAAAGGAAAAAAAGCTGGACTTTCTGGAAACGACCTTCGGGATCCGTGTGCTGGAGGCAAGAGATCAGAAGATCTTCCTCAACGGGAGAGCCGTCCGCCTCGTGGGGTACAACCGGCACGACAGTTATCCGGGACTGGGGTACGCCCTGCCCGCGGCCATGATGGTCGCGGACCTGCAGGCGATCAAGGATCAGGGGTGCAATTTCATCCGGGGATGCCACTACCCCCAGCGGCAGAAATTTCTGGATCTCTGCGACAAAATGGGGCTTCTCGTCTGGGAGGAGGTCATCGGCTGGAACAATAAGCCTTCCCAATGCCGGAACGCCGATTTCGCCCGTTTCCAGCTGGAACAGGCCCGCGCCATGGTCCGGAAAAGCGCCAATCACCCATCCGTCATCCTGTGGGGCTTCCTCAACGAGGTGTGGATGCCCGAAGACGATACGCCCCGGCCCCTTATCGAAGCCATGGTCCGGCAGCTGAAGCAGGACGATCCCTCCCGGCTCGTCACCTTTGCCTTCGCCACGGGCTGGATGGGGAACGACGACTGTCTGGAACTTGCCGACGTGCTCTCCTTCAACACCTATCCGGGCTGGTACGGGTGGTGGGAAAAGCCCGAGTGTCTTTTCAGCGTCGTGCCTAAACTCAAAGAGCTTGCCCAGTTCGCCTCCACTCCCCGCCTGAAGGAAAAACCCCTCATCATCAGCGAGATCGGGGCCGCCGCCCTTTACGGCTTCCATGACCGCTACCGCTGGGG